>NZ_VTPS01000008.1 GCF_008274215.1 Calorimonas adulescens
GTTACCTTTCCTGTATCAAAACCCTTATTAAAAAGCCAACCTTTTAACAATAAGTACCAATTAATAGTGTTAAAAGAAGTCAATAATAATTCTTTGTTTAACTAATAATGAATAAAACCCAAAACTTGTCCTACTGATTAGTCCTTGGTTTTTTATCCTTGAATTTAGTTATAATTACTTCCTCGAGTATTTCCCCATATGCATATTTTCAATGGAATTCAGCAAATCTTGAATAACCTCACTAATAGATGCAAACAAATCATAGTTATAAAAAATTGCTTCATCTATATTCCTTGTGTTTACAACTTGTCCCATATACCAGTCTTCAAACAGTTCATCTTTTGATACAGTATATACCTGGTCAAGGAGTACAACACTATCCTTATCCAAGAAAGGGTAATCCTTTTTATATAATGGTGCGTGATAAGGATATTTTAACTTTGGCGGTTGTATTATAGTGCCATATGTATCTTTTTCTAAATAGTGTATCATGTCTGAAACTGGGCAAATAATAACTCTACTTGATTTAGGGTTATATCTACTAAATAATTATAAATGGTCTTGCCTTTTGTGAAGCAATTGAAGGGTCACTATTACCAGTTAAATCAAACCAGTGAATGCAATCCTTCTCAAAATGGGTACTCTTTTGTGGATTTTTCGGCAATGCTGGACAGGGCAAAATTTACTCACCCCTCCCTCTTTTAGTCATTTCATCGAAAATCTCTTTTTCATCATCTGTTTCTACATAGTCTTTATCGATATCTACATAAAACTTTCTTCTCTTAACGGGGTTGAATATCATATCGAGAGTGGAAACATCCTGACGTCTAGGTATTTGATTTAATTTATAATCCTTAATACTAACTACCGTCGCCATTCTATACAACCCCTTTCTTGCTTTTCTTAATTTTCATGATATCACTTCCTTATGTTCTTTTCAAGTATAATTCCAATTCTTAACTTCTATAATATATATATATTATGTCCACATTTATTTAATTGACACCTTACGAGACAATTTAAATTCTTAATTCTTTAAATAAAATTTAGCGCTGATTTTTTGATTTGTAATGTCCTCATTTGTATAATACCTGAAAATTTTCTGAAGGAGTGATCATAATGATAAATTTGGAGGTTTTGAGAATAGAACTAAATTACCTGAAACAGGTTGTAAAGGGTATATTAGGGGATAAGGTTTCAAGGGAAATAAGTGAAGCAATCGCAGCATTAGTCACTTGTTTCCTTTACACTAATACCTATGATTCCTTATCCCTTTCTTACATCCAAACAATTGAACAGTACATAAATCAGATTCAGCAGGAAATTGAACCTTATGAATATCAACTCCTCATGAACAATATCCCCACCATAAGGATTTTCATTGAAAAAGTTAAAAATGAAATACCAAATGCTAATAAAATAAGGCCTTACAGGATAGAAAACCCTATCCCCAAAGCCTTATTTCTTAATCCTAATCACTTTGTTCCTTGATAAATTCAAAAATATCTGAGTTATCCATTTCTTTAAAAGCGATTGCTTTTATTATATTGGTTAAAATTACCTGATTGCCCTTAATTTCGCCAATCAGAGTGTAATGTGAGTCGTTATAGTATGCAATGACAAAATTCTCTGCTCCTTTATCTATTTTCATAGACTGCAACTGCTTCAGAATGCAATCCCTATTTAATTTATATTTATCTACCAGTTCAGCACATTTAATTATTACCTTGTTCATATTGTCATATCTCCTTTTCCCTATATTACTATGCTTAGTATATTATAAGAATTTAGCATATCTCAACTCATAATCTTTTAGTCAAATTGGAATAAATCCTTGCAATCCCTTTGAAACTATACTTGTTCCTTATTCCTATTACCCTTTAATATCCTTCATCTACAATATCAAATTTCCCACTTTTGTACTGATACACTTTCTCCGAAACCTTATTCGGGTCTTTATCTGCCATAATCAGCGATTCCATAATTTTTATATATTCAGGTTGATATCTGGCCACAATTAGTGTAGTTGAAAAAGGAATTGCAAAAAGATAATCCCGCCATACTTTCTTGTACATTTGATGCTGTAGTGCACTGCTTAATAAAAGGGCCGAATTATAATCTGTAGTAAATTTCAAAGTATATATTTCCAGTACCTTACCCAATTTAACTAAGGGATTTCTCATTTTATTTAAATTTTCCCATGCTGCTTTTTTCACCATATCAAAATCCACATCATCTCTTTTTTTGTACAAATCGAAAAATCTCCCCTGCATTTGTAACATAAAGTGTATCTATATCGGCAAAGGCTTCCTCTCTATAAAAATCTAAATCCTGTTCTCCTTTTCCAAACTTCCTACTCTTTAATAGCGGATAAACATTTTTATAGTCAATTTTGAATTTATACTGACTCAAAATATCATTAATAATTGTAATACATAATGCTAAAATTTTCCCATAATCCTTGGTCTCCTGATATTCCCTATAAATACTACTAACAGGTATAGACACACTGTTTGGTTCCAACTCTACGACAACATACTTCCCCTGTAACCTGGCTTTAGGAAATGTTTTATCTAAATCACAAATTATCTTACTCGAAAAATCAGCAAAAGTAAGCATTGTCTACCTCCTTAATAACTATTTGAAATGCAAAAAAGCATACTCTCTCAATCTATTCCAGCACCTGCTGGCAGTGTAAGAGAATATGCTCTCCAATTGTATACCTATATTCTACGTTATGCTATAGGTAAGTGCAACCTGTTTGTTTTAAATTTAATACTACGAATATCATATCTACTCCGTAGGTTCTATAATTTCTAACTTAAAGTTCCATCCTTCACAAGGCATCATCATTCTACCAAATTATTCTAGGCTATATTCCTGTCCATCGATAATAAATTTGGGTGTTCTGTCATCATATCTATCATCCCATTCAATACGCCCTTCTACTATATTCCCTTTAAAAGAGATAAGTTCTTGTCCTTGGAATACTTCTCTTTTTATGAACTTTTGTGATAATCCTTTTCTTATCTTTTTATAAAGCCTTTTTAAGGCATCATTTGAATCTTCTTCAAAATCCTGATGTACCTAAAAGGAATACCCTACTTTATCTACCCCAATAAACTCTACTGCTTCCCAACAAATACCTGTTGGATGAATTTTCTTTCTTAATTTGAAAGCAGTGTTCTATTCCATCGCAGTCTGTAAAAGTTGCTTCTTTTTCATAATCTTTATAATCTTCAACTCCAAGTATATCTGCCATATATCTACTGTAGCAGTCTTCACATATAGACTGGGACGGCTGATTTTCTTTTATAGTTAGAACTACCATGCCATAACTACTGGAGTTTTTACCACACCATTGACACCTATTCATACAAATTCTCTCCTTTTTTAAAGAAATTACCTTCAATTATCTTTCTATCACTTCCAAGAACCCCATAATCAGTGCTATTTCCAATAATACCTGTCATTCTGATTTCTATATTTTCCCATTATCCTTTATAATTCGCTGTGCAATAGAAATTAAATGGTCTTTTATCAATATCTTTTCCTTCCACCTGTCAGGAATAGCATTGTATCCATAGTATACTCCCGCCATTTCTCCTGTAATAGCGGCTATAGTGTCCGCATCTCCTCCAAGGTTGGCTGCTTCACATACAGCATCCTCAAAAGAAGAAGTGTTAATAAAACACCATAGTACACATATCAAAGTATCAAACACATATCCTGTCGGTTTCAGTTGGTATTTTGATAACTGGAATACCTGCTTATATTCCGGATACTTTTCAATATGCTCCCTTATAGGAGGTATTTTAGGCTTATCATTAAGATACTGGTAAACTAACAGATTATAAAACTGGCAGGCATCCGTTGCTTTTTGGTCATAATGAGTAAGTACACTTTGCAAAGCAGTTATCTCAAGCATTTTTTCAACATCACTATAATATAACGCAACTGGTAAGCACCTCATAAGTGAACCATTTCCTGCACTCATACCACCTGTTGCCTGATGGGCGTAGCAGGCTGTTTTCATCCAATCACTGCTTCGCTTGTACTCGCCGAGTGCAATTCGGATAATGTTGCCTATATCCTTAGGTTTACCATCATACCGTTTTATAAAGTGTTTTCCGATATCTTCGATAGGATTCTCTGGATTGTCCAGGATGCCTTCTGCGACAGCAATAGTCATCATTGTATCATCTGTTACTTCTCCAGGTTCCAGGTCCCAACAGCCTCCACCGATAATATCTTTTAAGTATCCATACTTTCTTTCAATCTCATCCTTTGACATGAATTCCAGCGTTCCGCCAAGAGCATCTCCGCAAGCAACACCAAAAAGCCCTCCAAGTATTCGTTCATATCTGTCCATTAAACATACTTCCTTTAAACTCAGTATCTATGATTATTTATTTGTGCAAAATATTTTGCAATACTGCATATTGCTTCATCAAATTTATATTTCCAACCCTCATTTGTATCCTCTTTGCTGTTAAATGTAATTTCTTCTACCTTTTCTTCAAAAAGCAAAGTTAACCTATAGTCGCCATAATCATCTAAAGGACATTCATAAGTAACACTCTTAATTTTGTTTATATTAAAAAATTCCATAACTATTCGCTTATCCTCATTAATCCAGACCTTAATAAATTTGTTGTTCTTTAAGATAAAATATAATTGTAAAGTCTGTTCATCAACAAATAAGTATTTTGGATAAAAATATAATATATCATTCTCATCAATTACTTGTGAAACTTTTTCAAACATACTTGCATATTTACGGTCGGTATTATTGTTGTAACGGTTGTTATAAAAGTAATCCTTAATTTCTTTAAAATCTACATTCATCTTAAATCACCTCATTTTTTATGAGTTAATGGTTTAAATATTGAACAATTTGTTTCCATATTTCAGTGGCAATTCCGTATGCATCACTCGCATTACTTCCCGTCATAAAATTCATTGTCATTTTTAATTTTAAATCTTTAGTTTTAGTTACTTCACATTCAACTACATCATTAAACGAATTATCGCTATCAATATTAAATCTTCCATATGACAAATAAATATTTTGATTTTTACCACCAAATAAATTTCCAAGCCAAATCTTAACTGCATACTTTTCCATACCGTTAATATAAAATCTCAATATAGTCTTTTGATTATGTACAATATCTTTATCGTAATCAAAATTATTATTCTTTTGTTTGGTCTGTTCCGCAAATTCGTATAAAAGCGATAATATTTTAGAATAACTTTGTTTCATAAATTTGTTTTTATCCAAATCCGTTATTTCTTTAAAATTGGGAATTATATTAGTAGTTTCGTTCACTATCCTATCATAAATAATTTTTTTTGATTCCAATTTGGGTTTGGGACCTACCTTTGGTACATCAATTACATCTACTTGATAAATTCTATACAGTAATTCATCAAACTTAATATCAAACTGGTCATCATGTGAAAAGTTAATAAAATGAAACCCTTCCAGATAAAATGGAACGGCTTTTCTATAGTCTCCCTTATGCCTCATTATTAAGATTATTTTATCTGGATTATCTTTTATATATTGTATTAACAAATTTGTCTCATAGCCAACTCCGCCCTGGAAGGTGTCTGCTTTCTTAGCATAGTTTTCAGTAAGAATAAGTAAGATATTATCACTATTTTTTATTTTTTCTATCATCATCCTATTCAAATTAACAGTCTTACTTTGCGTTTCAAATTTATCAATCGTTGCATCAACACCGTTTTCCCTTAATTTAGCCGCTAAAACTGTTACCCAGTTTTCGTGTTCCTCACTATCCCAACTATAACTGATAAATACCGAAGGATGCTCTTTTGACATTTTTATACCCCTTTCATTATATCGTTGTTTTTCAAAACTTTACTCTAAGCAAGTTCCCTGAATTATGATTTTACAATCATTAATTATATAACTAGTTAAAATATCATTCTAGACACTCCCTAGTTCTCCTTTTTACTTAGTTATACGGTTAATTAGCATTATTTCTTATTAACAAGTTCCCTTTTATTATCTTTCTATCACTTCCATAAATCCAGTAATCAATGTTGCTGGTTTCCCACGGGTAATATTCATTTCTTCTTTTTAAACGGTCCAAAACAGTATCCCCTAAATCTGCCTTACTCTTTTCAATAGAAACAAATGCAATCGGGATATCTTTACTTATGGCATATTCTTTTGCATCATGCCAATTATGCTTATACTTGCCCTCACCATTTGTATAATTGAGCATAACTAATAGACCAAAACTAACCCCTTCATAATCTTTCGTGTTTTCCATATAGTCTGCAATTGAATCTATCTTCTCTAAATATTTAACAACTGTTGTTTCCACTTCAACTACTATAAAAGGCTTATCTCCTTTACATAATAGAATATCTGCGTTCTTTTGCCCTTTTCTTCCTTTTCCGACAAAAGGAGAAGGGGCTCCATCCAACACAGAATGGTCAGAGGATTTTTTAATCCATTCGCTTGACAAAAACCCTATAACGGAATTGTGAGAACTACCGTACATTCTGGTTATAATGTCCCAATTAAACATCTTAATAATATTTTCTATAGAAGCAGAAATCATGCTATTATCTCACCCATAATTTTTTAAATAATATAAGTAATCAAACTACCCCACGCACATATATTATCATATCCTAGGCACCTTAAATATAACATCATCTGACTTCTTATAACCTTGCCTCTGCTATTAAATATTCTTTAACCACTTCAATATATATTCAGGATTTTCTTTTAAAACATACATTCGTTTATAATTCTCTTTATTTTCCAGGATATTTTCTTTTATAAGAATTTTAATAACGCTGTAAACAAGCGTCTTCGGAGACTTTTTATAATCTGTTTCCTGCATAATTTTATCATTCAATAGTGAAGATATTGTAGATGTCTTTATATAATCCTTATTGTATCGAACAAATTGATCAATAATGGTTTTAACAATTTCTTCAAAGATATGTACTGAAATTATATTAGGGTAACTGCTGCTTCTGTCAGGTTTCTCCGTTTCAATCCTTATATTCTCATTTTCTCTCTTCTACGTTGTTCTATCTGCTACATCTTTTATATCTTTTTCGCTCTCCTCTTTAATTTCTTCGTTATCCTCTTCATTATTGCTATGAGTATAACTTGCAAATACTTAATTATAAGAATTTCGCAACTTTGCAAGTTCATTCATATGACTTTCAACCTGCTTTAACACCTGTAATGCGTTTTGGATTCCTTCAACTTGACCATTCTTACTGCAATCAGGTATATACTCTTGCAGGATTTTATTTTTGAGATTTTCTAAACTGTATTTGTCAAGTGAAAAATACTCCAAATTTCAATCGAATTTGCCTCCACCTATGGCATAAAAAATCAAGCAATATTTTGACTCTTTAGCCATTCCTCTGTTTCTTTAAGTCTATATGAATTTCCATTTAATAGATTAAATATTTTTTGTGATACAAGAAGGAATTTCTTAAGGACAAGTAGAATTAATTTCATAAGACCTCACCTTCCTTGAGTTTTATACTCATCCGGATTGTAGGATGGTGAGGTCTTATTTCTACATCAGGACTGATTTTTCCTGCTAAATGACCTAATAAAATTTTACACTATCCTAACAATCACTACTTCCATCTAACCTTATCCCTTTAACCCATATCCCTGTATTTATATGCCTAAATATCCTTTCCAACCGTTTCTCTCAAACCTTCTTATGGATTTCCCATATTGGTCTTCAAATGTATCTTTAGTTGGGTACATTAATTTACTATTAATTCCATTAAAAATATCTTGTGCCTCTTCTTTTGTAATCTCTCCAAAATATACGCATAAAGCCAAAATATTATTGTGTGTCAGGGTAATAAACTCATCAAGCCATTTAAATTCAGTGTAATTATCTGATATTATCGCTGGAATTCTCAATGCCTGGGCATATCCTGCACATTCACTTTCTCCTGGACCGATTACCTTTTTCTTATCTTCGATGATATCTCTTGCAAGTATGTTTATAGATATATCTTTCTTCCTATCTACAATCTTAAATATACTCCCGTCTTTATGAAGGGCTTCGTTAATTACACCATAATATCTTCCTGCATTTTTCTTTATTTCAATATCATATACAAATTGAGGAATGATGATTTTTTTAAATAAAAGTTCTAATATATCCAATCTGTTAACCATGGCTAAATTAATTAAGATATCGGCATCAGATATAGCCCCCACATATCTCATTTTAATAATCCTCTTCCAAAGGATACTCATATCCGAATTGTTCAGGAGCCAGTCCGATAAATTCAAGGCTGGTTTTCATGTTCTTGTATGAGATATTCCCTCTTTCGTAGTTGGTTTTTACAAACTCGATATATTCTTTTGGTACATATGTTTCTTTTGATGGAGTTATCAAGTCTATACTGTAGCCTTCCCGTCTGGTTAAGGATTGGAGTTGTTCTGTATTTTCCAGTGAACAAATGTCTACAAGTTCCTCATATTTGTCAATAGAGCATAAATTAAGTTGGATAAGCCTTTTTAACATAGCCTTATAACTTACTTTAAAATAATTGTGCATTCTAATGATATGCCTTGGTAAAACACTGTTTTTATCTACATTAACAATTTTATAAAATACTTCTTTTACATAGTCTTCAGGCATTAAAAATTCGGAAGCAAATACATCCGCTTTCGCGTCTTCCGCTTTATGCTTTTCATCATTCAAAAGGATTTTTTCTTTTTTCAGGATGTCAGCATTATGAATAAGATGGTATAGTTCATGGGCACCAGTATAGCGCTCATGTCCCAAAGTAAAATTGCTGTTCAAATAGACAATAAGCTGTCCCTCAAAATAAGTGCTAAATCCTGATAATTCATCTGTATCTAATGGTTTTCTTATTAGAAATGCAGTCTCTGATAGAATATCAAATATATCAGAAAGCCCTTTCCTCGCAAATTTTATTCTCACATTTTCTGCCAAATCTTTGATTTGCAGTCTGAAGGATTCTTCTGGGAGATTCAATTTATTATTTTGCAATCTTAACACTCCTCCCATAATGGCTTTCTCTTTTGTGTTTTAAACTCTCCATCGTATATTTTCTTTTGGTAAATGAACATCTTTATCATATCCTGTAGTTTCTCAACTTCCTCAATCGTTTTTTCTGAAAAATTTTTCTTCCTGAATAGTGTAACTAAATCGTCGTTTTCATCCTCTTCAAAAAGAATGTTTATATCTATATTCAGAACTTTGCATATGGCATTTAACTCCACAGCCGATACAGTCCTGTTGCCGTTTTCTATTTTGCTCAATGTTTCCCTGCTCATGTTAATACCCTTTTCAGCAAGTCTCTCTACTACCTCAATCTGACTTAATCCCCTTGCTTCTCTAATAGCCTTTATTTTTAATCCAATAGGAATATCCTTTGACATCCTTAATCCCTCCTTTTTGTAATATTATATTACATCAACATTGGTTTTGTGTCAATATCTTATGCGTTTATGTAATATTTTATTACTTTTGTGCAAAGTTATGCTTAATTCGTTAACTCAACGGCCACCCCTTAAAAAGGGTGGGTTGTTCTATTTCGACTAAAGTCGGCTGAAAGCGTATTTAGACTGGAAGTCCACGGTTTTTGACCGAATCCGCTTTCAAGCGGACTAAAGCAGGAATGGAAAATAAAATTTAGCGCTGATTTTTTGATTTTCTATGCACTCACTTATATAATACCCGAAAATCACTTGCAAGGAGTGGTTGAAATGATAAACTTAGAAGTTTTCAGACTGGAACTAAATTACCTCGAACAGGTTGTAAATGGTATTAAAGTACATCTAAATTTTCAAAGGCTCTTTTCTTATAAAACCGCATTTTTGTGTTATTACCAAAATCAGTATGTTTCAATATAGGATACACATTATTATAATCAACTTTGAATTTGTATTCATTTAATATTTCATTAGCAACCTTTATATATAATTTCTTTATACTTTCATAATCCGTAACTTGGTATTCTTTATACATGCTATTGATTGGCAATTCAACATGGGTTACTTCAGTGCCGAGACGAATAAACTTTTTCTACTCTCACTTCAGGAAATGCCTTCTTAAAATCCTCTGAAATATTTTGTATGAATTCTTGAACCGTAAGCATACTTTCATTCCCTTAAACCATATTCCTATACTCTGCCCTTAATCCTAACAATATAATAAAGTCCCCACGCTAACATAGCATCGTCTATTAAAATTTCATATCTACCATTTCTGAAAACTCCTGTTTCAAACCTCTTAATATATGTAAATAAATTAATCTCTCTAAAAAAATCACAGTCTTCATCAATGCTACTATTGCTGCAATATTCCACCTCTAACTGCCTGTTAATTATTAGAATCAAATCTTTCATCCTGTTTATTGGCCAACAACATTACTTTTCCCTCCTCATGCTTATCAATAAATAAAAAAGCATATCCCTCCTTACGTTCATTCCAGTTAAAACTGGCCGTAAAGGAGATATGCTCTCCAACCGCGTTTTCACCTTGTATCCTACTAAGAATAATAGCGCAATTAGTTAATATTTGCAATGCTATTTAATTATTCCTCAAGCCTTAAATATTCATAGTTCTTTAACTTCTTCAGTTCAACAACCATCTCATACCCTAAAGCCTTCAATCCTTTTTTATATACCTCCTGCAATTTTCCATAGGCATTTTTTCTATAATTAGTAATAATACGTTTGAAAAATTTTGCAAGATAAATATTTTCACCTTCAACAAGACAGAAAAGTTCATATAATACAGCATCTTCTTATTTTCTTCCCCCTTATTTTTCTTATAGTTCTCCCTAATCTCTGTATCTGCTGCTTTTCATACGGCTTACCCTAAAATAAAAAAAATCCGCCTCTGGACTTAGTGAAAATTATGAATATGTTATTGATCTTATTATTGAATTAAATTCTTAAAAGAATAATTATTTGGAACAATTACACGAAAAAATAAACCCACTTTCAATCAAATTATACAAATTATACACGCTAAAAAACTAATAGACCTGTACTCATTAGTAAATTGATAGAAAAATGTAATGGCCTTAATGCAGAATGCTCTTGGGATATGGGCTATAAATATAAGAGGACTCACACTTATTGAGCCCAATAATGAACAAGTCAGTTCTGTCAACTTTTATGTCTTAGCAGGACTGACTTGTCTCTTTATATAACATATTTTTTCTATCAATATTAACTCGTTTATGATATCGCTTTGCCTTCTATAAGAAGTTTAAGTTTTTCTGCGGCAACTTCGTTTAGCAAATCCCCTTGTATTTTAAATTTATTCTTATGTAATCTATTCTGATAGGTTAATACTTCACTATCCCCAATATATCCTTTAATATATGCTTCTTTTATAAGATGAATTATTCCAACAATTTCACCTAACTCTATGTATCCCTTAGCATAATTTATGGCTCTCTTATCATCGCAAAAAGTTTTACATCCAAAGTTTTTGGCTTTAACAAAGCATGACAACTCTGCATTGCTGATTCTTTTCTTATGCTCTGGAACCCTTGCCATCTCTATTAAATCTTCAATAGATAATTTTACATGTTTGATTTTATTTTTAGATTCCAATTGTCTATAAAAATTTTTAGTATCTTCTCTTCCTTTTTCAATTTCCTGTATTACATAAATAGTAGTGCATAAATAATATTCTAAGTAATCTATTAAACTGCTACACTTAATATTCTTTAAATTTATCAACGTACTCGTATCAATAACAGCAATACTGCTCATTATCACACCTCCATGTAAACATCCCATAAATCAATCAACTGTTTTGCATCCTCAATATTCATTTGTAAGCATTCCAGCATTTTGCCATAAGATATTTCATTCTGTTGATAAGCGTTTCTTACCAACTCTATATATTCTAGTGAAATTCCACTTTCAATAATCTTTTTCAATTTTTCATGAAGGTTTTTTGATGCTCCAGCCAATTCAGGGTCAATCTTATCAGACTTTGATATAATGAGTCTTTCATCTTTTAACAGTCTTTCTACAAGTTTTTCGCTGATTAATCTTTTTTCTTTTAACCTATATACTACAACTTTACTACTAACATTATAATGATTGCATATGTCTAAAATTATCTTTATTAGTTCTTCGTACGAAGTATCAGTATTAATTGATTCAATTCCCTTGGCGGGAAGCAGAAAATTACTTGCAAAATTATTTGCACGGATTTCTACATAATTCATTTCTCTGTTAAAATATGTAATTGATTGCTCTTTACCAGAGTCAAAAAGAACATGACAGTATTCATGTGCCATAGAGAAATTCTGTCTATATATATCATCTGAATAGTTAATGAGTACACAATGCCCTGCAATGGGATGTTTTATATAAACGCCAGAAATGTTGCTATCTTCAAGTCTTCTTCTAAAAATATGAATCTTTTGCTTTCTTAGAAGACCATATATGTCATTGATAGAGTCATCAATATTAAGACGTTTTCTTTCCCTATACGCAGCAGTTATTCCCTGGTATTTATGATTATTACTTCTAAACCCATATCCACTATAATCATATGGTAAGGGCTTTTGCCTCGATAACAAACCTTCTAAATTATGTTTTTCTTCACATAGCCTAATAAATTTTCGAATCGCTTTCCTATCATTTTTAGTTATATCTCCATTCTGTCTAAAAAGTTCCTTAATTTGCGATTCAGCAGATACATAATCACCAGAAACAAAGTATCTAAAATCCATTTCTAATACTTGAGAAATGAGTATAATTGTGTCTCCATCTACACTACTCGACTCACCATTTTCAATTTTTTCATATTCTTCAATAGAGCATCTTAAATATTTAGCAACCTCCTCTTTTTCAATAAGAAGGCTTTCTCTTGCTTCTTTTATCTTTCTGCCAAGAAGTTTAAAATCAAAACTCATACTGACCCCCTCATAAATAAAATGCTTTTTTAACACTTTCTATTGGCCATCTTTACTAAGCCCTGCTGTTTAACTTCTCATAGGTCTCAAACAGCATATACTCCATAAGTGCATTCTTAAATTGCTCATCGTCTAGAACACGGGTAAAGAATGCCTGGTTCTGGTCCATCCTGTCAATTACTTTATTAATAAACACTTTCTCAAAAGCGAGTCTAAAGTCGTCAATGGTATTTATCTTAGCCTTTTGAACCAAATCCTCATCAGCGGCAAAATCCTCTTTTATCTGTTCAACCGATAACTGGTCGGCTTTTGTAAAGTCAGTTCCAAACCGCTTATTAAGACGTTCAATAATGCTGGACAGATATTCTTCCTGTTCTTCCTTTACCCCCGTTCCTGCAAATTTTACAGGTATGACTGGTACATTTTCGTCATCGGGGGTTAATGAGATGCTTCCTTCAAAGGTCTTTTTGGTAGTATAGTATTCCAAAGCAATTTCATCTGCCAGGTGAACAGTAGAACCTTTTTCCTTTGGAAGTTTTTTAAGCAGATATGTTAAATATACATACAACTTATGGAGTTCAACATCTTCAAAAGGCGTGATCTGAAGGATAAAGGAATAAAGCCTTATATATTTCATTGCCTGGCTGCTAAAATCCTGTTTCCGCTGTTCATCCAGTTTCTTAAATCTTTCTACGGCTGCATCTATAAAGTGGTTTAGCATTGCCCTGTCTTTAGAAGCCTTTTTATCCTTGGGCTTAAAATATATATAAGCAAACTTATCCAATTCCTCTTTGAGATATACACCGTAAGCATGTAGTTGAGTTTCAATATCATAGAGCAAGTTAGGTTCTGTAACTTCTTCCACAATAGTTGCCTGATAATAGGGCTTGAAGGCTTCCTGAATATCCTCTGCCTTATTTACAAAGTCAAGGATAAAGGTATCATCTTTTCCTGCACAGGTTCTATTGAGTCTTGATAAAGTCTGTACCGCCTTGACTCCTGACAACTTTTTATCGACATACATTGTATGTAAAAGGGGTTGGTCAAATCCTGTCTGGTACTTTTCTGCAACTAAAAGCACCTGGTACTCATCGGTAGCAAAACGTTCTGGAAGTTCTGATTCCTTAAATCCGTTCATATCACTTTCTTTATAATCTACACCACCATCTTTTACCGTTCCCGAAAAGGCTACCAAGGTTTTCATATCCCTATAACCCTTCTTTTTGATATACTCATCGAAGGCATGCTTATAGCGTACAGCATGAAGCCTGGAACTGGTTACAACCATTGCCTTAGCCCTTCCTCCTATTTTATGCCTGGTTACGCTCCTGAAGTGTTCCACCATGATTTCAGTCTTTTGGGCTATATTATGGGGGTGAAGGCTTACATAGCGGGTTAATGCCTTGGTAGCTTTTGCCCTGTCAAAAGTGGGGTCATCTTCAATTTTCTTTGCCAGTTTAAAGTAGGTTTCATATGTAACATAGTTTTGAAGCACATCCAAAATAAAGCCTTCTTCAATTGCCTGCCTCATAGAGTATAAATGAAATGGATGGGGCAGTCCGTCAGATCCTATTGTCCCGAACATTTCAAGGGTCTTTGCTTTAGGTGTAGCCGTAAAAGCAAAGAAACTGATATTAGGTTGTTTTCCCCTTTTCTTTATTGTCTTTAAAATTTCCTCCTCAGGGTCGTATTCTTTGCCCTCTAACTCTTCATCCAGTTTTGCCGCTTCCTCAAGGCTATTTGCAGAGAGAACTTCCCTTAAAGAAGCCATGTTTTCTCCTGCACTGCTGGAATGGGCTTCATCTATGATTACGGCATATTTACGCTTTTCTAACTCTCCTATCTTTTCAATGATAAATGGAAACTTTTGCAAAGTAGAAATAATTATTCTCGTTCCGCTTTTTAAGGCATCCGCCAATTGGTTAGAGTCTTTATCTATTTTTTGAACAACTCCATGTTTATGTTCCAACTGGTAAATGCTGTCCTGCAACTGCCTGTCCAAAACCCTCCTGTCGGTAATGACAATAACAGAATCAAATACGGGGTTGTCGTTATCGTCATGAAGATTGGCAAGCCTGTGGGCAAGCCATGATATCGAGTTGGTTTTTCCTGACCCTGCGCTGTGCTGCACAAGGTAGTTTGTTCCTACTCCCTTCTCCCTAGCATCGGCTTCCAGTTTCCTTACTGCATCCAATTGATGATATCTTGGAAATATGACGGTTTCTGAAATATAGGCATTTCCGTCTATATCTTTCTTTTCTTCTGTCTGGATAAATACAAATCTTTTTAGTATATCCATCAAACTATCTTTTTGTAGTATTTCTTCCCAAAGGTAAGCGGTTTTAAGCCCATCAGGATTGTCTGGATTCCCTTTTCCTCCATCACAGCCTTTATTAAATGGAAGAAATGAAGTATTACCTCCAGAAAGCCTTGTAGTCATATAGGCTTCTTGAGTATCCACTGCAAAAAATACAATGGCTCTTTTCTTAAACTGGAACAATAGTTCATTGGGACTTCTATCTTTTTTGTACTGCATTATTGCATCTTCATAGGTTTGACCAGTAAAAGCATTTTTAAGTTCCAGCACCACAACCGGAAGTCCGTTGACACAAATGAGCATGTCAATGCTGTTTTCGTTTTTGGTGCTGTAGTGCACCTGCCTTGTGACGGATATCCGATTCTTCTCATAGAGTTTTACCATCTCATCATTTAATTTGCTGGCAGGCTGAAAATAGGCAAGGTCCAAGTATACGCCATAATCTTTAATCCCATGCCTTAATACATCAATCATACCACGGTTATTTAGTTCCGTATTGAGTCGTTTTAGAATTTTAAACTTATACTGGTCTTTATGAATTTGCCTTAACTTATCCATCTTTTTCGGCTGGGTATCCTCTAAGAATTCAAATAGGATTTTAGTGTCTATGGCATATTCTTTGTTGTAATCATCAGGACTGCCCTTTACATATCCGTTTCTTAAAAGATGCTCCTCAATATACTCTTCAAAACCCTTTTCTGAAAGTTCTCCAGGAGTTTTAGCCATTTAAGTCCCCCCAAAAACTTAATTTTCATCATAACTTTTTGCTATAAGCGCTTTAGCCTTTTCAAAATCATCTTTACTGTTTATCCTAACCTCTAAGTTTCCTGTACCGTAATGACCAATATTTCTTACATCCCTGGTAAACCCTTCCTTCAACTCTACCTCGTCAGGATTTATGTTCAAATACATAAGTATTGTTTTGCTTTTGGGATAAACTTCTATACAGGCAAAATTTCGTATCTTTTTAAAAGCGATGTAGTATTTCAAAACTTTTTCCTGGATGTCATCTCCAAGATTTAATATAAAGTCTCTTACTGAATAATACATATCCTGTAATTTCTTATCGGCCTGTTGAAGATTCTCTGTTACTGTTTTATATATGTTTGATTTAGTTGTACCATCATCTGAAACTATTGCTGTTTGAGATGCTGTAGTGGCATTTACCAGTTCAAACAAAATTAGGTCATCCTCATATTTTTTATATCTAATAAGTTCTATATTCCTATTAATCTGTTTTACGGCGTATTCATCAAACTTCGTAAAATCCCCTGCAATACATAAAAGTCTTGGCATAGACCATTCAATCTTATCGGCAATATCCTTTCCCAATTTCTCCATTACGAGTAATTTGAACTCTGCTTTATGGTCCATTAGCCAGTCAAGATAAAACAGTCCTTGATTTATTACATTTTCATTTAATGCTCTCTTGTATTCCAGTATAACTGGGCAGTAATTTTCATCTATGCCCAAAGAATCTATTCGTCCGCCATGATTCTTGCCCGTAGAATACTCAGATGCCAGAAAATTAATACCAAAAAATGCTTCCATATTATTTTCAATTAATGTCTGAATAGACTTTTCGATGGCTACCGAAGTACCTATAAGTTCTTTTACTCCATTTTTAATTCTAAAAAGTTTTAAATCACCCATATAACCCACTCCAATTTAATTGCTAATATTGTAATCCCTAACATCAATTTTACCCGTTACTGCTTCAGATATAAGGGATTGGCGGTATTCTTTTAGTTTAATTATCTGTTTTCTTGTATCTTGTATTATTTCCTCAATATCAGCAATATTCTGTTTTAAAAAATATGATATTGCACGCTGCTCTTCATATGGGGGAACTGGAATAAATAGGTTCTGTACAGTACTTACAGAGAGCCCTGGTTGAGCAGCAGAAATTGAATACTGATTAAGATTCATACTTCTTAGCAATTCGCCCAACCAAATTAAATCAACATCTCCCAATGGAGTCACGACAACAGCATGTTCGGAAGCCCAAAATTTACCTTGAGCATAATTTATATTTCCACATAAAGCCCCTTGTCTGCCAATCAGCACATAATTTCCATCATGAGTATATGATGATGTATATCCTCTTAACCCATTTCCTCCATACACAGGATATTCACCTTGTTCTTCTATCATTTCTGAAGTAATACTCTCACCGCTTTTGAGAAAAGCAAGATATTTTATCTTTTTCACATGCCAGTGCTCTGGTATTTCTCCTATCCAATCAATCCCTGAATCCTTCATCCTAACATTCGGATTAAGTCCTTTGGTAACGGCTTCGGTTATAATCGCCTGTCGTTTTTCCTGCAGCAGTTCAATCAATTTTTCTTTATCAGCAATCAAGCCATCTATTTCAGTAGTTTTTTGGTCTAGGAAATTTGCAATTGTTTTTTGTTCGTTATAACTTGGCAATGTCAATATCATGTTAGCATATTTATTGCCATTAAAGTTACTTATAGTCGATGATACTAAAGCCATTTGAATTTGTATATAAAAAATATTTGATTTACTAAAATAAAATAAAAATTTGGGATGGTTCTTGCTATTTGCCCGAAATTTAATTAAATATCCTGCATAAGAACATTTACCATATTTGTTCTCATCAAAGTATAAGGATGTACCTAATGAACCACTTCTTGATACTAATAAATCACCTGTTTTTAGAATATACCCTTTTGTTTTTTCTTCGGGCAAGAACACCCCTTCCTCATTACTATCCAAATTTCCTTTATCATCAATGTCAGTAGTTCTAATAAATCTAACTCCTTCTTCTACATAATTTTCTGCCGATTCATTTAAACCATAAACTGCCGATTCAGAACAAATATATTTTAACTTGTTTATTTCCCAATGTTCTGGTATCTCACCTATCCACTCAACCCCTGAATCCTTATACCTTTCATACCTCTTAAACCTACTCATTCACCAATCACCTTCTTCAATTTCTCCAAGATGCTTTGCTCCAATTCTCTAATCTCTTTCATAATCTCTTCAGAAGGTCTTAATGGCTGGTATTTATAAAAATGCCTTGTGAAAGGTATTTCATATCCTATTTTAGTCTTGCTTTCGTCTATCCAGGCATCGGGAACATGAGGCTTTACTTCCCGTTCAAAATATTCATGTATATCTTCTTTCAAAGGTACATTTTCAGTATCCCTTAAGTCTGGGTCTGGCTCTGGATTACTCTTATTGTCCGCACAAATATCTGCTGTTTCATCTTTTTCGGATAGGGCAGAAAGGATAGCCTTTAAAAGTGTACTATCCAGTTTAATATCACTGTCCTTAAAAGCCTTCCTCAGCGCTTTTGTAAAAGCATCTCTGTTTTTATACAGAATAGTAGAATCCATTGTCTTTAAGGTCTCTATTATTTGTTGCTGCAGTTTTTTCCCTTCTTCTATCTCTTTAAGCCCTGCAGCACCTTTTTTTCTGGATTCAACCAGTTTTTTAAAGGCTGTTTCATTGTATAAATTATTAATTCTCTCCTCAGTAACCTGGAAATTAAGCCTTAAAGGTCTCTCTACAACTATCTTCTGATATCCGAAATCTTCATTATCAAAAATCTTGCAGTATTCGTTCTCTTTAAATTCACCGTATATTCTTGTAATTTCTTTTATCTGTTCTTCAGTGATTTCATTTCTCTTGTTTCCAAGGCTTTTCCTCATTTTCTGATAGAAGTCTACTGC
This sequence comes from Calorimonas adulescens, assembly GCF_008274215.1. NCBI lineage: Bacteria > Bacillati > Bacillota > Clostridia > Thermoanaerobacterales > Thermoanaerobacteraceae > Calorimonas > Calorimonas adulescens. The sequence continues at coordinate 18,970 of NZ_VTPS01000008.1, forward strand.
ATTGACCAACTGTATCTTTCCTGTCCTTACAGGTCCCCTCATCGGGTCGCTATTCTTTCGGTTGGTTACTATCCAGATATAAGTAGAAATACCTGTGTTGTAGAATAACTGGTCAGGCAGTGCAATAATGCCTTCGAGCATATCATTTTCAATTATCCAGCGCCTGATTTCCGACTCTCCTGAGCCTGCATCCCCCGTAAACAATGGTGAGCCGTTGAAGATAATAGCAATACGGCTGCCTTTTTCGTCCTGCTTCATTTTGGATATCAAGTGCTGTAAAAATAAAAGGGAACCATCGGATATTCTGGGAAGTCCTGCGCCGAACCTACCGTTGAATCCTTCTTTCTCATATTCTTCACGGATAAACTTCTCCGCTTTCTTCCATTCCACACCGAAAGGCGGATTGGTAAGCATGTACCTAAAGGTTCTGCCCCTATGTCCATCTTCCGTAAAACTGTCGCCTAAAATGATGTTATCTGCGTTTTGTCCTTTTATGAGCATGTCGGATTTGCAGATACTAAAGGACTGGGGATTTATCTCCTGCCCAAATAGTTCAACCTGTATTCCAGGATTTAATTCTTTCAAGTACTGCTCTGCAACTGAAAGCATGCCTCCCGTCCCCGCACAGCAGTCGTAGACAGTTACAACAAGCCCTGGCTGCGTTAATTCCTCGTTATCTTCATTCAGGAGAATATTTACCATAAGCCTGATAACCTCACGAGGGGTATAGTGGTCTCCCGCCTCCCCATGTTCTGAAAATCTCCTAATCAATTCTTCAAATATGTATCCCATTTCGGTATTGCTTACCACATCTGGATGTAAGTCTATCTTGTTAAATTCTGATACCACTAGATAAAGCAGGTTATTATCATTAAGTTTGGTAATCTGCTTGTCAAAGTCAAAATGTTCTATGATTTCCCTGGCATTCTTGGAAAAACCGTTGATATAATTTCTTAAATTGTTTGCGATATTATCGGGGTCAGCCAATAATTTTTCAAAATCATATTTACTGGTATTATTGAATTCCTGCTTTGATATCCTATTTAAAACAGGGTCCATGTTTTGGAGCCCTGACTTCTTTAAGGCTTCATACTTTTCTAATACTTCCTGCTTAGTGGCTGCAAGGACGCAGTCAAACCTCCTGAGTACGGCCATAGGCAGTATTACGTCCCCGTATTGTTCTTTTTTATAGGGGCCTCTTAAAAGTTCTGCTATGCTCCATATAAAGTTAACTTTATCTTGAAAGTTAATCAACTTTATCACTCCAATGTTATTTCTCAATTTTGATACTTTAAGTCATTTATCAGTATATACACGCAAAATTATATCAATCTATACTTAAATATTCTATATTTTTTTAGATTTTCCTTTACATATTGCATCTTATAGAACATCCTAATCTTTTATAAGTTCTTTTCTTGTATATTAAAAAACGGCATACCTTCCTCCAAAGGCATGTATAAATAGTTCTTTATTTTACGCAATATTAAGGCTTTTCAAAGACGATATCATATAGAATAGTTCATCTAAATACAATATCAGTTTTAATGAGTTTGTTTCATTATCATAGTTTAAAGCCTGTCCATGAAATATCTTATGTCTACTAAAGTCATGTACCTCATCTGGCTTTTCAGGATTGAACCTGATATAAAATGAATCTATGCAGGTAAAAACATAATTAACAATGAAACTATCCAATTCTTTTGTCTTTTCCTTAAAATTGTCATATAAAAAACTAAATTTATATGCTGATACATCATAAGCATCCTTCATAAAATCTCGTATAATGCCTTCAAGCATCAGTGCCCACACTGGAACAGATAAAGAATACATTCCTGATTTATGAGCACAAAAAGCATCGCCTATCTTATTTTTCCACTTACAGAAATATTCTAGTTCGTTCCATTCTTTTATTATTTCTTCTAATTCTCTGTAATCACTGGCTTTATAATAATCACATACTATTTTATCGACATCTTCCTGCCTTAAGGTTTCTCTATTTTTATAAATGTAATTTATTTTATCTATGGGTAAAGAACCAATAACCCACCATCCAAACTGACGCATAGTCTTGGCTTTTTCTTTCAAACTTTCCTTTATATTTGCTCTTGAAATAAGGGCAGTCTGTATCTCAAGTAAAAAAGGTTTTATATTATTAATAATATTTTGCCGTACATTCACAAAATTGAATAACTTATCGTTATATGTGAAGTTAAGTATATTATTTAGTTCTGCTCCAAGAATCTGTATATGACTCTGAAAGTTGTTATTTATGGCTCTTCTAAGTGATTCTTGGCTTTCTAATGCCCTTCTAATATATTCCATATTATTTGGCTGTAGTATATCCCTTATGGCATTTATTTGATAGCAATAGTTTTGTATGGTTGCATCAAATATACTTAAAGATGATGCTATAGCCGACTGCATTTTTATTGCATTGCTTATATTATTGTATATTGGATTAATAACTTTCATATATGTATCTATCGTACTTCCCATCTTACTTGCAGTAACAGCCAATTCCATCAATGTTGAATTATCTATAATGTTTTGATACATTGTCATATCAACCAAAGGAAGTCTTACTGTTTCTGTTATCCTGCTTATTTTTGATGCTAACTCTATGCCTGGCAATAAGTTTTTATAACAGTCAGCAAAATCTAATTTAGGCTTTATTTGTTCTACCATTTTTCCCATATGTTCTCTGTACTTTTTTGTTTCTTTTTTATGAATCAAATAAAATTTTTTGAAGAAATCATCTGCTTCTTCAGATACTTCTTCCTCAAATCTCTTTAAATAGTCTGAACTACATATAATTTCTTCTCCTATCTTTTTCAAATCATTATCAGATAAACTTTCTATATCATCTAAATCAAGAATAAGGAATTCATCTTCTTGATAAATCACTTTTTTATTATTGTTGATTATCCTCAAAACCATTGTGCAGAATGATTTTCTATAACTTTTTGTTTCTTCAAAGGCTTCTTCATAAGCAATCGCAGCATCCAAACTATAAAAAATCGGTACTTCTAATTGCACATCATTCCAGTTTACAGATACCAATTTTACTGCTTTTCTATGTGCCTCTATAATATTTTCAGCATTGGTGATTTTCTTTGCATCTTTAGATTCTTTATCCATAAAGTCCCCGCCTTTATAACTTTATTAATTCTATTTTATGACAGATGCTTATAACGCTCAATAATATTACAATATTTTATCACTATTTAAGTTATTATACTAAAGCACATGCCTCATAGCATGTGCCTTAGTATATAGGTTTTCTATAACTGCTTTTTTGTATATTAATCACGGTCCCGTACCAACACCTTCCATCCTCCAGCCGCTTTTTTCAGACTCTTTCTTTAATATAACAAACCTTGGCCAGATCCCATCATCTGCTGTTATTAGTTTTTTAAAATCATAATCAACTTTAACCTGATACTCCAATACCCCTGGTTCATTCTGAAATCCTTTTAACTCTTTTATCTCCAATAATTTTGCACTTTTAATATTTATAGTCAATTTTATCCTCCTATTTCAGCAATTCCACATTTATCAATCCATGAAACAAAATCCAGCATCTACAACCTTATTTCTCTACCACTTTTCCCGTAAAATCTCTTCACGCTTTTTCTGGAATTCTTCTTCAGTAATTAGCCCATCTTCTTTTAGCCTGTTCAGTTTTCTAAGCTTCGTTTCAAAATCACCACTTACAGATGTTGACTGATTATTCGTCTCTGCATTGGCGCCAGTATCTATGTCTATCTCCCATGATGCAACACTTTTGTCGCCAAAAAAGTTATAGGCTTGAAACCCTGTTATACCAACTGCAATCAGTGTCCAGAATATACCGAACAGACCTGCGCTGGGAATTACTACAAATAAGCCAATAAACACAAAAACAATACCTACTATCATACCGAACAATGATGCTGGCTTACTTGGTTTAACTCTTATTCCTTTTGACATAAAACCAACTCCCTTTAAATAATCGATTTTTCTCTATTAACATATTCAAGGGTATAATCCCGTTTCCATGCCACTACGTTTTTGGTAAATTTACAATTAACAGACTGCTAAATCTCAATATATGTCTTCAATTATATAGAGTTTTCTTGTATCAGCAGCAAAAATTAAATATATTTTTGACGAATCTTCTTTGGTTCTAATATAATATTTGTATTCTTTACCATAATCAGGCATATTTTCTTTCGTGACATTCAAATTATTAAGAACTTCATTTATTTCTGATTCCACTGCAGCATTTTTTGCATTTATCCAGTTTAAAGTCTGGCTAATTTTATTTTCATTCTTATATTCAAATATATGGTATCTCTGTCCATCGCCATGAAAACTTGCCCCACTATCTGTGGAGTAGATTACTTTATATGAGTCTGGCAGTTTAATAGACCAATTCAAATTAATTATTTCAGAATAAGGTTTATTTATTTGTATGTATAAAAATACAGCAATTATAATACCAAATAATAGAATAGCACTTATTAACTTTAATGATCTTTTCACTATTTATATTCCTCCTAAAAATTATTCAAACGTTTAAATTATACCCTATTTTCGAATTAATTTCCAGTTTATATACTAAACAATTTTGTGGTTATTTTATGAGATATAGTGTTTTCTTGACTATAAATAGGAAAGGATGTAACTTAAAATGGCGATTGAAATCTCTCCTGCATTTTTCCTTTGGATTCTGCCGTTTGAAAGTTTCTTTTGGTCTAGTCCCTCTTTATAAAATACACCAAGCCATTCCTCATAAGGGTCTAAATCCTCTACAGGTCTATTTTTTAAGATGTTTTTCTTGATAAAACTAACAAGCCTGCTCACATTGTAACAGCAGTACAGGAACAGATAGTATAATTCTGCTTCTTTGTAATCCACCAATGTTAAACAATCAACTTCATCTATAATTTGGACCTTCGAATAATATTTTAAATCATTTATGTAACTTTTTCTATTTTCGCTATCACAAACCTCAGTCCATACCCATTGGGGGATAAGAATCATATCATATTGCTCAAATATCTTGCATATTGCAACCTATTGCTTTCAAAAATTATTTGGATAAGAATCATATCATATTGCTCAAATATCTTTTCAAGACCAATTCTTTTTCGTACCCAGGTTAAAAATTCAATTGAGTTATTATCCAGGATACAAACTTTGAGAGACTTGCCCGTGGAAAGGTATTTTTTTAAGTCATTTATGCCTTCTCCTTTCATTTGGCAAGCTCCTCCACTCCTTTTTTGATTCTATTCTTTAGCGTAAGTAGAAACTGATAGTTATCTTTATGATGGGAAACATCTGGGTTCTCTTTCATAGCGTTTTGTATCTTTTTCTCTAATCCCCCCAAACTTACAACATATGAGGGTTTTACTAACTCTGCATCCAATTCCAAATCTATAAATTTCTGCACTAAGTCATCAGGTTTATTATCAAAATGCTCAAGAATTTTTTCTTTTAAATCCAAATCATTATATTTTGTAACGGCTTCTTCAAATAGTTCTATCAGTACTGCCTTATATGGTGCCTTATATACATCCATGCATTTTATAACTCTGTCGATAAAATCTTCATCGTCTAATGAATAGTAGCAGTCATACACATTGCCAAAAATCATTTTTGCAGCAAAATAGTCTGCTCTTCTCTCATTTAAATCCATATCAACGGCAATATTATGGGTCTCCTCCCTTAAATTGAGGTCGTAGAGCAGATGGTATATTTCATGCCATGCAACAAAATATTGATAAACACGGGGCTGGGCAGTATTGATAACTGGTATTTTAATATTTCCCTTTGTAATAATAGCCCCGCCCCAATACTCATCATCGATGGGAATCTGAATTAAATGATTCTCTTTTAATACCGAAAAAGACAGTTTATCCTGCCCCGTTACTCCCGACTTATTAAACCTGACTGTAAAATCATTTGCTAATCTTAATATATCATCTTTAATAAGTTTATTTTTTTCAATAACCTGCTCAAGGTTCTTACTCGTTATTAATTCCGACATAATCTGCACCTTCTTAATTGTAATACAGTTCATACATATGAACTATATCCTCTAAAATACCAAACATCTCTTGAGCCTTAGGGTTCAGGGCATGATTCTCTGGAGCATTGTCAGACAGTGCAAAAACTAGTTCCTTTTTCGTCTTATATTTTGGAACATAGTTTAGTAGTTGTTCTTCATTCATATCCTGACTTTCTAAAATCTTTTGAATATGAGTTTTAAATGTAGCGAGGCTGTCGACTTCTCCTTTGATTAGTTTATCTAAAGTAGGCCTTGAAATATTAGTAAGCCTTGAGAAGGAAGACTTTGTATATCCATTGTCTTTAATGATATTCAATATATTTTTGCCAATTAGTTTTCTATTCTCAAATAATAATTCCATGCTCATTTTTTACACCTCCTACTTTATTATACACCAAAAGTGTAAAAAAGATACGGTTTGTAAAAAATATTTTTACAAATCTTTGAGGTTGGCTTTTCAGTTGTAATATTTCCTACCCTTTCTTTTTCAGTAAACTACAGGCTAAGTCTAACAGGTCTGCTTTTGCAAAATTCACATTCTTTATCCCTGCATTTGAATTCTACCCATCTATTGAGATAAGCACAAAAAAATTTACTATAATTTTATTTTTAAGCCTTTGATTTTTATAATTCGGTCAATATTTTCTTTGTCTTCTGTTAAAATATAACTTAACCTTTCATGTGAAGTATTTATTAACCACGGCTTAGAATTTTTTATAAAACATAAATCCTCTGGCAGGTTCGGTTGAAGCCACTCATGCAAGGAATTTGATGTTTGCTTTAATATTTCTTTAGCGTTGTTATCAAGTACTATAATAGTATACTAATGCTGGTTGTTCACACAAAGTTATTGTTCCAGGCCATTCAAACTGTTCTTTTACTTCTTTTAAAAATGGCTTTAATTTTTCGAGAACATTATTCATATTGTCTGATATATCCATATCACGTCTTACTACTAAACTGAACTCATCACAGGTATCAAAAGCCAAATCAATTAAATCTCTATAAACCTTATCCTCAGGATTATTCTCTATAAACATAAATATCCTCAAATACAATAAAAAGTGTATTTCAATAATTATCTTTGATATATTGGGTCCACTGTTTATATATATCTTCTTCAGATATGCCAAATATTTCTTCATATGCTGAAGGATTTTTTATTAAATCCATAATTTTCTTCATACCATAATTCTTATCGAGAAATTCTATATATGTATAAGAAAAAGCATAAAGTCCTTTGTTACCAAATTTAATTGGATTACTTATCTTTGTATCTTCTATATCAGGTACATTTTCCAAAGGATAATTTGGTTTAGTATTACCTGATAAATAACCTGCCAACCCTTCATTTAAAAATTTTGGCGTTTTTTTATTTATCTGATAAATTACCGTATGAACATATTCATGCACAACAGCCTGAACTACACTATTATAGTCATGTACTGGCCCTGGATTTAACGGCGAAACGATAATCACTTTATCTTTTATATTATCTACAATATACCATTTGGGACCTAAAATCCTGCCTAAATAACCATATTTTTGGGTCTGATTTGTACATTTTCTCCAAAATTTCTGCCATGTCTATGCAGTATTTTCATCTTGCTTTTCATAATAAAAAACAAATTATACAGCGACAAATATCCAGGGTTTTTAAGTACATTGGCAAACGACTTTGACCACAGGCATATGGAATGCACCCTTTCAGGAGATAAATCCACCATGTATGTTGACTTATTGTAAGGATTTTTTACCATTACATATTTATTTTTCAGACATTCCTGAAGCCAATCATAATAAAACGCAGGAATATCCGTTCTTCTGCTGCAACTTATTATCTCAAGCATCGGTTTTGGATAATGCCTCCATAAAAAGTTTGTGTTTACGGTGTATGTAAAAATATTGAATAATATTACTATTATTTTATATATCCGCCATGAAAAGACAATCTATATATTTCAATACCATCAAAGTATATTGCTTCATTCCCATTAAACTCAGATATATCTCCCTGCCATGAACATTTATAAACAAACCCATTCTGTTCAAATAAAGCAGGTCCTCTGAATGGGTTTTCAACAGGAACTGTCTTTAATGCACTTTTCAAGCATTTGCTGAATCCTGGCGGAATTTCATCAATGAGCATTTTCCCATAATAATTCATTCCCCATATGGGCTTTTGATTTTCAAATACCACTTCTTCACCAATAAAATCAACGCTCCCGAAGTAAGAGTCTATGTATAGTAAATCCCCTTCACCATAATGTAAATCCTTTGAGTTCGGTCTTGAAGATACAGAAGGAACCCCATCTCCAGCATATGTATTCCTTTTTGCTCTGACCAGAAATTCTTTCAAAGCCAATTCTGTGCAGTTCATTATCTTCACCCTTCCTGTTTATTCTCACTTTTTTTCTTCACTCTTTTTATCATCATTGAAATAACAATCAATGCTGCCCCAACTATAAGCAGGCTTAAGTACATAAACAACTGAAATGGTCCGCTGCCAAAATGGCTGAATGGATATGGTCCATTTATAATCCAAATATATCTTTCATAATTGCCATGAATAAAACAATATAAAATTATCGGACTAATTGTAAAGATAAATCCTAAGCCCATCAACAACTCTGATATAAATTTTATTAACGAGTATTTCCCCATCACCCTTCCCCCCTGCACCATAAACACATGAAATAAACATTACATAACATTAAAGAATTACTTTACCAGTCATTCCATTCATCAAAGCCTTCCCTTGCACCTGTAAAGAAAAACTCTGTATGCCTGCATTTAGGGCAGACATATACGTCAAAAGTCAAATGCTCTTCAATATCAAATAAGGCTCCCAATATTCCCCTATTATTATCCTGGGAATCAAAGCGGTATTCTTTCAGATACTTCATTTGCTCTTTACACCTTAAACACTCAAACTGCTTTTCCATTTTAAATTAAACTCCTTCCGCTTTATTCTCATTAAAATTATTCTATTCTTTAATTATAATATAAAATGCTTATATCCGTGCTATTTCACAGTTATATTTTTATTTGACGTGTAAAGAGTAGCATATGTTTCATTCATCCTAACGTCTAAGAGTGCTTTATCCAATATAATTCCCCATGCCCTTCTTCAAATCATCAATATTTCTATAGTAACAATCTATAAAAGTATCATTAATACTATCTTCACTATTTTCAATACAAAGATTTATTCTGTAAAATATATCAAGCCGCTCATCAAAACCTTTATCAATTTGCACACCATTAAAAATTAAAGTTTCCAATACTGTAAAGCAAAAACCCATTCCTTTTAATTTCTTTACAATTTGCAGTGTACAAGACATTTCTCCTGTTAACTGACCTATTTTTCTTGCTTCTTCATGCATATCAATTCCCATATGCCTTTTTCCTCCCTAAAGTTTACAAGCCGCAATATATAGCAATATATAAAAAATGCAGTACTAAATATTAACTGCACTTATTTCATGGATAGCCCTTTATCTATGGCCTTCTGAATTATTTTATGACAGCATTTCCCTAAGGGGTTATTCTTTTCACATTGGCTGTTTTTCATCGCCCCTGTAATTTCTATAATATCTTTAACGGTTTTTGCACCATTTTTTATTACGGCATTTATTACTTGTTCCTCTGTAACCTTGCTGCAGTAGCAGGCATATTTGGGATTAGCGTCTTTTTTAAACCATATAGGCACTTTCACTTGCTGCTTATTAAACTCAACACCTGATTCTGGATTATAATAAACAATATCACATTCTTCATTCATGCATATATAATAATCTGTATCTGTGACCAATTCTGTCAGCGTATCATCTACCAAATGCTTTACTGTAATATTTTTTACTTTTACTCCTGGTGTTTTACACACAGGACATGTATTGTCATCCTCTATTTTATGAGATGATTCTATTTTACCTCTACAACAGGATTTATTTAATATTTCATTTGTCATTTTATATTTCCCCCGAAATAAATACGATAAATCATTTTTTGTCTTATATGTATATTTCTTGCTTCGAATTTAATAAATAATGTGTAATAAAATATAACCAATGAAATCCTTCTATTTTACATCGATATTAACTATTTGCATTTTCTGAATACTTGCTATTTGCTGCGAGCCAAAATCATGAGGGAATAAACTTCCTCATAAATATAGACTCCTATCGTTACAGATATGATGTCTGCCATAGTTCTTATGATTAAATCAGCAATATCTGATTCGAACACCAAAGTAATGAAAAAATTGAAAAGAAAAAGGTTAATTCCAAAGACTATAATGCCAAAAAATAGTGATTTCACCATCGGAGATTCTATCTTAATGCCTTGTCTGAGAAATAAATACAAAACCCCTATCCAGATACCTGATGCAACTGCCCATATCATTGTTCCTAACGGATTGGTAGTAAAAGAGGAATAAATATGAACTATACTATAACAAAATACTCTCAGTACCAGGAAGCATACAGGTATTGCCATTAACGGTACAATGTTAAGATTAATGTATACTTTCCCTGACAATTGGGAATCTACAGCAACAAATTTTCCTAACAGCAATCCTAAAAATACAAGTGATATTCCATCCACTATTGGATAAGCAAAAAGTTCGGTCAGTGATGTGCTTGAAACGTGAGGTAAAGGCTCAAATAAGTATATACACCACATCATGCAGAATAAAAAACCGAACATTAAACCTTTTTTAATCTTTGTTCCTGGTAGACGACCCTGTATTATGACGAATACTACCGCTAATAAAAAATAGGTTATTAGTGCATAAATCGTAAAAGAGGGGATTAATAATCCTGCTTTGACGATTGCACTCGGAGGAAAAGGATTATTACCGCTTGAAGGAATAAAAGCCTGCAGTATCAATCTAAATATTGTTGCTGATAATGCTACTAAAAATAGCGTCAACCATCTTTTCTTGTTAATTTCAAAAAGCATTGATTTCATAGAGTTTGACCTCCAGTTTAAATTTTAAATCTATTACGAGGTAATAGCATTTTTTTCATCAGGTCCACCTTGAAATTATATCATCAGGTTCGAAGCATTTTCCAGCCGCTGCCGACAAAATAGATTGAAAATACTATAATAAATATGCCTAACAATAAAATAGTCCAGCGATATACAGTATCACTTATCAGTTTCTTCCCTCTGGAAAATGCCGTAGAAATTGCTGAATACTACACAAAGTCGGATAAAACATGTCCGATGAAAAAGAAAAATACACCAATTAAACCTGAAGTATAAGACTGGCGTATTGATTCCATCCCTGTTGATGCCCACCAGAGAATGAAGTAAGGATTAGTAGCGCTTACAAGTGCTCCTGCCAATACAAGATTTCTCTTTCCTGCGCTATTTCCTGCTCTTTGGTTCTCCAGAGAAACTGACTTATTTATGCCGGACTTTATCATTCCATACCCCATCCATGCAAGAAAAGCCCCGCCAAATAATCCGATAAATCCTGCAACTGTCGGATTAGAGAAGAAATCTTTAAGCCCGAATGTCATGATGACAATTAATATAAGTTCCAGGATTCCATGTCCTAATACTGTCAAAGGGCCTGCTGTCCACCCTTTTTTAAGACTGCCGTCAATTGTGACCCCCAACATAGGCCCAGGCATCAATGCTCCTGAAAAGCCTATTAAAAAAGCGCTGATGAAGATTCCCCACAAAACCACTTTAATTAACCTTTCTTTTAGCCAAAATATCTTACTATCAATATCGGTGTACACTAAATTATTGTGTACGGGTTTCCATGACCTGGAAATATTTTTGTTATTTTATAATCCTTTATTAATTTCCAACTGTTTTTGATTGTTTGGTCGTTATAGGCTTCCATAAGACTGAATTCCGGAAGGTCGCCTGTGAATGCACAACATCCATCAATAATGAGGCTTATGCTATCATCTGTATGACCAGGCGTTTGGATTATTTCCCCTTCTATTCCAATACTTTTGAGGAAGTCTCTACTTTCTTTGCTGGAAATTACGATATTACCCTCAGGTAGATTATCTGTAAAATTAAATTGATTATTCTTTTTGTAAAAGTTGTTTAAATTGTCTACAAAAGCAACCTGACATTCATGTAAAATTAATCTTACTCCTAAATTCTTTAAGTCTTGAGCAATCCCAGCATGGTCCGGATGGAAATGTGTTACAATTAAATATTTGATATAACTTATTTTGATATTATGCTGATTCAATAAGTTCATAAGCCGATAAAGAGTACCAGGAAAATCAGTATCTATCATTATCCAACCGCAACTGGATTCAAGGAGATAACAATTTGTCCTTTTACAAATTAAGTTCAGTATTTTCATCTATACTCACCTCGAAGGTTTAATCATCGTACTCATATATATGTATATCATTATTAGCAGTATTTTTTATGAAGATTTTATTCCGTATAATAATACAGTTTAGACACAAAAAATGAAGAAGGCGAACTAATTTTAATCTTTATAAATTTAATCACAAAACTTCAATCTCATAACATTTACTATATGAGTCTTTGCTGTAAATTCCATATCAACTTCATTAATCTTTCTGTATCCTAAACCAGACCAAAATTTAATTCCCTTATAGTTTTCTTGAATTACACCTATTCTAAAAGATTTTGCACCTAAATTAATTGCCCATTCACTTAATACTTTATGTACAATTTTTCCTATTCCTCTACCTCTTTCATCTGGGTCAATAAGCATTAGTCCAAGCATCCACTCTCCAACAGTTGGAAAGTCTCTTACAATATCAACTATACCTACTAATTTATTATCAAACGTGAATATTCCTAAAACAAATTTATCTCCATAACTTTTATTTGGAGGCAAAACCATGAATATTCCATTTACATCTTCTATAGACGGTAACACCCCATCATGCAAAATATAATAATCAGAACATTTCTCACATAATTTCTCAACAATCTTGCAATCATCTGTGCAAAGGGATTTAACCCTATAACCATTTACTAAATTAAAATTGATAGTTTGCATCAAATGTTTCCACCCTTCTGACCAATTCTGAAGTAAATTATTTCGCCATATAATACTATTATGACCTTAATATAACATAACTTCGTTTTCAATTAAACAAGTTTTGCTCCTTTTGATAGTATATTGTAATTATTCTTCTATCATTAGAAGAAATGGGCTTTTAACCTTTAACTATAATTATGCGATTAAAATCTTAACATAACTTTATTATCTATTTGACACGACTTTATTATTTTTAACATAAGTTTTTTATCTCTGACACAACTTTTTTATTTTCCTTCTTATCTCTTAACCCTTTTTAGAATAAAACTTAATCCTAACTATGTATACACATAAAAAACTCATGTCAAACCTCCACCCCCCTCAAGCCCTTGCCCCTTCTCGCCTTAACCCCATTTTCCTATTTCTTTCCAGATAAAAAAGTCATGTCAAAAATCACCCTATTTCCTTGCTCCTATCTCCTATTTTCTTCCTATTTTTAGCCTCATTTTAGATAAAAAAGTCGTGTCAGGAATAGGGAAAAGTTTTAAGGGAAAAGGGGAAAGTTTTAATCAATATCTTTCATCAATACTCCCTTCAAATCCTTTAAAATCAATATGTTCACCCTTATCCCCTATACCTTAACCCTACTCATCCTAAAACAAAAATCATGGCTACAATAAGGTTTTCTACCCTATTTTCACCATGACTTTTAACATGACTTTTTTATTTTTAACACGACTTTTTTATTCGTGACACGAGTTTTTTGGGGTTATACAACAACAACAATTGCATCTCTGATTTTATTTATTCTACTGTTACGCTCTTAGCAAGGTTTCTTGGCTTATCTACATCGCAGCCTCTTGCTACTGCCATGTAATATGCAAGGAGCTGAAGCGGTACTACGGTGATGATGGGCATGATGTAGTCGCTTGCCGTGGGGAGCATTATCATTTCGTCGGAGGCGTCATTAAATATTTCATTGTCGCCTTTAGTGACGGTGATGATATAGCCCCCTCTGGTCTTTGTCTCTTCTATATTGCTTAGCGTCTTTTCATACAGGGCCTTCTGGGTGGCTACGGCTATTATCAGTGTGCCGTCTTCCACAAGGGCAAGGGTACCATGTTTGAGTTCTCCTGCTGGGTAGGCTTCGGAGTGTATATAGGATACCTCTTTAAGTTTTAGCGAGCCTTCCATAGAGACTGCATAGTCAAGGCCTCGACCAAGATAGAAGACATCCTTTACGTTATAGTGTTCATCGGCTATCCTCTGTATCCTGTCCTGCTCGTCCAGTATCTTCTGAACCTTATCCGGGATGGCAGTGAGCTCCGCCTGTAGTTCCCTCACAAACTTCATATCCAAGGTGCCTCTCTTGAGTCCTATATATCCGCCCAGCATGTATAGTGCTGCAAGCTGGGTTATATATGCTTTTGTGGATGCCACAGCTATCTCAGGCCCGGCCCATGTGTACAGCACATAGTCGGACTCTCTGGCTACGGTACTGCCGAGGACATTGGTTATGGCAAACACCTTTGAACCTTTGCTTTTAGCCTCTCTTATTGCAGCTATGGTGTCGGCTGTCTCACCTGACTGGCTTATTACTATGGTGAGGACATTTTTATCTACCAATGGGTCTCTGTAGCGGAATTCCGATGCTATATCCGTTACTGTAGGTATCTTTATATACCTTTCATAGAATTCTTTTGCTACGAGACCAGCATGATATGCCGTGCCGCAGGCCACAATCTGTATACTTTTGAGGCCCTTTATATATCCCTCATCAAGACTGATGTCATCGAGATGGAAACCATCCTCTGTTATCCTTCCCCTAAGGGTGTCCCTTATAGCCCTTGGCTGTTCGTTTATCTCTTTTAACATGAAATGCCTGTATCCGCCCTTTTCAGCGGCACTGATGTCCCAGTCTATATGAGTGACGGGTTTCTCTATCTCTCTGCCATAGTAGTCATAGAAAGTGACCCTATCCTTTGTCAGAACAGCTATATCCCTGTCTGCCATTATCACCACATTCCTGGTGTATGGTAAAAGGGCTGGTATGTCAGAGGCTATTAGGTTTTCGCCTTCTCCCAGACCAACAATGAGCGGGCTATCCTTTCTGACTGCCACTATTTTATCAGGCTCATTTTTAGACAATACACCCAACGCATACGAGCCTTCAATTCTTGAGACAAGCTTTAAAACTGCTTGCAGCACATCCCCTTCATAGTAGTAGTCTAAGAGATGGGATATTACCTCTGTATCGGTGTCAGAAATAAATTCATAGCCCAATCCCTTGAGCCAATTTTTCAGCTCTAAATAATTTTCAATTATGCCATTGTGGACGACAGCAAGGCTTCCATCCTTATTTAGATGGGGATGAGCATTTATATCGGAAGGCTCTCCGTGGGTGGCCCACCGGGTATGCCCTATGCCCACTTTCCCTTTGAGAGGGGTATCCATTACCTTTTCCTCAAGGACTGAAAGCCTGCCTTTCGTCTTAACAACATTTATATTTTCACCATCGTATACCGCAACACCTGCGGAATCATATCCTCTATACTCAAGTCTTTTAAGACCGGAAATCAAAATATCAGTGACATCCTTTTCGCCAATATATCCAACAATGCCGCACATTTTCTATCTCTCCCTTGAAATATTGGACCACCTGGCCCGGTTTGTGCCTGCGTTTCCACAGGTTTTGTCGGACCTTTAACGGCAGTGGTTTGCCGCAGGGCACCCGCCTATAACTCGATAAACCCTGACCTCGTAAGCCATGTAAGGCCCAGGCGCTTTATTAGTTTTTTTATCAGTCTTATCTACTTATCCCCCCCTTTTATAAAAATAGTTGCAACCGTGACAATTACCCCCATATATCCCTCCTCTCAATTGACATTACATTAACTATTATATTCCTTACAGGCAAAAAATGAAATACCCAGATTATGCGGATGGACATACACAATTGATGTGGGAAGCCATAATATGAAATTAGTTACAGGAGGTGGGTTCCCAATGAGCCTTAAAAGGATAGCAGTTGTAGGTGGCGATAAAAGATTATCTGAGCTTGCTGCATTGTATGCCAGCGATGGTACCTATGTCAGCACTTATGGTGTGCACGTTTCTAAAGAGAGTGATTTTATATTTTCCTTTCCCAGTATAACCGATGCGCTTCAGGATGTGAATATATGCATAGGGCCAATCCCTTTTTCTAAGGATGGCAAAAACATATTTATTGAGTCAGGAAAGCCACTTCTTATCGATGAGTTTTTAAATGCCATTCCAAAAAATATACCATTATTTGCGGGCAGCATATCTGCTGATGTGCATAACAAGATAGATGAGTATGGTATCCGCATATTTGACCTCATGGACAGAGAGGAATTTGCTGTGCTGAATGCCATTGCCACTGCTGAGGGGACGGTGGAAATAGCCTTGAGAGAGATGCCTATCACCATAAATGAGAGCCTATGTCTGGTGCTGGGATACGGCAGAATAGGCAGGATTGTTTCCTCTCTTCTTAAAAGTATGGGGGCCAACGTATGGGTTGAGGCACGAAAACCATCGGATTATGCCTGGATAAGGGCACGGGGGATGAATACGCTTCCCCTTTCCCAGCTTCAAAATTTCATGACGTATCCAGATCTTATTATTAATACCGTACCTGCAAAGATACTGGACGGAAACCTTATAAGATACATTCATAAAGACACACTGATAATTGATATAGCTTCCGCCCCTGGTGGAGTGGATTTTGCTGCATGTAAGCAGTACGGAATAAAAGCCATTCATGCTTTAGGACTTCCGGGCAAGATCGCACCACGGTCGGCCGCTACCTATATCAAAGATACAATTAAAAACATATTATATGAATTAAATTTTTAGGGGGGTAATTTCAATGGATGTGATAGACCTCAGGATAGGTTTTGCTCTTACAGGGTCTTACTGTACCTTTGACAAGGTACTGCCTGAGATTGAAAAGTTGGTTTCTAAGGGCTCCGATGTGACGACCATACTATCGGAGAATACTTCCAGGACAGACACCCGTTTTGGAAAGGCTGACGAACTGATTGAAAAGCTTACCGCAATAACCGGTAAAAAGCCCATTATGAGTATGGCAGAAGCGGAGCCAATCGGACCTAAAAAACTTTTTGACTGCATAGTGGTGGCACCATGCACGGGAAATACCCTGGCCAAACTGGCCAATTCCATCACCGACACTACCGTGCTTATGGCCTGCAAGGCACATCTGAGAAACTTGAGGCCTGTGGTGATTGCAGTATCTAGCAATGATGGCCTCGGTATGAATGCCATGAACCTTGGCAGACTTCTGAATGTGAAAAACATATATTTTGTCCCCTTTGCCCAGGATGACCCCCTGGGCAAACCCAGATCAATAGTTGCAAGGATGGAGTTGATTGAGGCAACCATCATTGAGGCTTTAAACGGCAGACAACTGCAACCTATCATCATGGCAAGGTAGGCGTTATATATGACAAATGGTAAAATACTGGTCCAGAAGTTTGGTGGTACCTCAGTTGTATCAAGGGATCTATGCGTCAAAAGAGTTGCTGACGCTGTAAACAGCGGTTACATGCCGGTAGTGGTTGTATCTGCCATGGGCCGCAATGGGGACCCGTATGCAACCGATACATTGATAAGACTGGCTGAAGAAACATGCGATGATGTGCCATCAAGGGACTTAGACCTGATCATGTCCTGCGGCGAGGTAATATCCAGTGTGGTTATGGCAGGCTGTCTGAGGAGAGCTGGATTTAAAGCTATTGCTCTCACAGGCGGCCAGGCCGGCGTCCTGACCGACGACAATTTTGGCAATGCCGGTGTCATAATGGTAATACCTGATAATCTCCTTGCACTGTTGAGCGAAGGATATATCCCTGTAGTTACTGGATTTATTGGTATTACCTCAGATGGAGAGACCACAACTCTGGGAAGAGGCGGAAGCGATATAACGGCTTCGTTGCTTGGTGAAGCATTGAAGGCCGAAAAGGTGGAAATATATACCGATGTAGACGGTATATTTACTGCAGACCCGCGGATAGTGCCTGAGGCAAAGGTATTAAAGACTGCCAACTATTTAGATATTTTAAGGCTGGCCAGACGGGGTACAAAGGTGATACATCCTAAATCTGTAGAGATAGCCATGAGGGCAAATATCCCTCTGATAGTAAAAAACATCAGGGGAGATGATGAAGGCACAACCATAACCTGCGGGTCCTTATGCAAGGAGGTCGTGGGCATATCTCACATGACTTCGCTAACCCGCATAGACCTTACCCTGTCTGACAATAGAAAGCAACTCTATAGTGAGATATTCAATGAGCTGGAGGAAAGGAATATTTGTCTCGAAACTATAGATATTTTACCATTTAATTTAATATTTACAGTAAGAGAAAGGGATGTGGAAAAGTTAAAAGATATTCTTATAGAATATGATATAGGGTGTAATACCATTGAAAACTGCAGCAGGGTATCCATGATTACAGGTGTACAGAGAGGGAATGATAATTTGCTTACCAGAATGGTTAAAACGTTAATGAATAAACGTATAGAGCCCATACAGACTCAGGACCATGGCGATGCTGTAACGTGCCTTGTAAAAAAGGAGGATACAGAAAAGGCAGTCCTTGCCCTCCATGCAGCATTCGTAGTATAACCCTTGGTGTATTTATATGGCTATAACATGTGATAAAGGCCCTGCACAGGGTCTCCCTTCCTGATGCAGGGCTGACTTATTTCAGGATACGATGATTTTAGCCAATCCTTTTATATAGTCTATGCCTTCATAGTCATTTTTAAAACCCGAAGTCATCACACACACTATCACATCATCTTCCTGACTGAATATGATACCGCAGTCATGTTCATATCCTTCCAATGAACCGGTCTTATGGGCAACCTTATACCTCTTTGGAAGGTAATAGTCCATGACATTGAACCTCTGGGCCTTTAGTATATCGGTCATCTCACGGGATGCTAAATAGTTTACTACATCCCCATCATACAGCTTTTCAAAGAAAAGTCCCATATCCAAAACAGTGGTAAGATTCTCTATGCCCGCTGCCCTGGCTGCAGAGTCCATCATGTACCGTCTTAAGACTGTGTCCTTCATACCCAGCTTCTCGATTTCATCGTTTATTCTGTCCATGCCGAGATAGTCTATGAGTATATTGGCTGCGGTATTATCGCTTACAGTTATCATAAGATATGTAAGGTCACGTATGGAATACTCTATATCTGCATGCAGATCCTTTATCACACCACTCCCGGCGACTATCTGCTCTCTTCTGGGTTTTAATTTCTGTTCCATATCCAACCTGTCATCATAGGCCAGATCATATATGCAGGCCATCATCGGGAGCTTGATAAGGCTGGCAGATGGCATAACCCTGGTCTCCTTATGCTTAAACTCAAAATCTCCCCTCATTGATTTGATGTATATGGATGCATCTATGTCACTATCCTGGATGTATTTTTCAATGTCCTCTCTTTTTAACATTTTCAGGAAAGCCGTTCTTCAATCAGCCTGGCCAGGCCCTCGGCTTCCCTCTTCACCTCCTCCAAATTATCTCCCTCTATCATGACCCTGACCAGTGGTTCCGTACCTGAAGGCCTTATTACCACCCTACCCCTGTCATCAAAATGTGCTTCTATCCTCCTGATTTCGCTCAATATAACCTCATCTTCAACATAGAATTCCTTTTTGTTATTTGCAACCCTGGCATTGACGAGCACCTGTGGAAAATCAGGTACCATACCAGCCAGCTCCGAAAGGGTTCTCCCTCTCCTCTTTAATGCCCCTAAAAGCTTCATGGCAGTAATCAGGCCATCACCCGTTGTGGAGGATTCTAAAAATATTATGTGCCCCGACTGTTCACCGCCAATGGAATAGCCATGTCTTTTCATCTCTTCGAGGACGTATCTGTCCCCTACCCTTGTCCGGATGAGCTTAATGCCATGTTCTTTCAATGCCACCTCCAGCCCAAGGTTGCTCATAACAGTGGCCACAACAGTATCCTTACTTAAAAGCCCCCTCTCTTTCAGGTCTAAACCACATATGGCCATTATCCTGTCGCCGTTTACCTCATTCCCTTTTTCATCAACAGCTATAAGCCGGTCGGCATCGCCATCAAAGGCCAGGCCGATGTCAGCCCCGGTCTCTCTCACGTATTCCTGCAACGCCTCAATATGGGTAGAGCCGCACCCATGGTTTATATTAAACCCTGTGGGGACATTGTTTATCACCCTAACCTCAGCACCCAGTGTCCTGAAAAGCGCTGGTGCCACCCTGTAGCTTGCCCCATTGGCACTGTCTATGGCAATCTTCATACCTTTAATGTCTAGTTCTTCCACACTCTTCAAGAAATCTATGTACACCTCTTCAGCATCTTTCATGTCATACCTTCTGCCGATTTCCATGCCTGTTGGTCTGCAGCACCCGTTTTTCTCCAGCCCGGCCTCTATGTCGTCCTCAACCTCATCGGGGAGCTTAAACCCGTCCCCATTGAAAAACTTAATACCATTAAACTCCATAGGATTGTGAGAGGCCGAAATGACAGCCCCCGCATCCGCCCCATAGTGCCTGGTAAGGTATGCCACTGCCGGTGTAGGTATTACGCCCAAGTAATAGACATCTCCACCACCTGCCATAATGCCGGCCATAAGTGCTGCCTCCAGCATATCTCCCGATACCCTTGTATCCCTTCCTACTGCTATGGCCGGTTTTTTATCATTTTCCTTCTTTAATGTATATGTAACGGTCTCCCCCAGCTTATACGCCAGCTCTAAAGAGAGCTCATCATTTGCCACTCCTCTAACACCATCTGTTCCAAATAGTCTCCCCATATAATACCCCTTTCGTCAAATATCTGCTAAAATTATAGCATATATTCAGTAAAAAAATAAGATCCCGCACCCTGCTCTTCATCTGGCATGTGCTTTTATCACAGCAAAAAAATCTACATGAAGGATTTTCAGGATATTTGTGGTATTTATTATGTGGGTGATATTATGTTGAGGAAACTATATCTCACAGTTTTGATTATCTCAGTTTTGCTTTTTTCGATACCCGTATATGTTTACTCATCTCCAGAGAACATTGCCCAGGAAATTATATCTCTCGAGATATCCCTTTCATCCAGTCAAAAAAAACTGGAGGACCTTAACATGGATATTGAAGCGATAAATAGAGAGATAAAATCTTTAAAAGAAGAAGAGAAGGGCATAGACGCCAATATGAGTGTCAGCAGGGATAAGCTGAGATACTGGTACAGATTTTTATATATAGACGGAAACATAAGCCTGCTTGAGGTAATACTAAACTCCGAGGACATGTCAGATCTTTTTAGCCGTATATATTACATAGAGAGCATACAAGGGTATTACCTTGACTTTTTAAACAGGTTGAAATCCCTTAAAGCAGATAAAGAGCGCCTTTCTTCAGACCTTGCATCAAAACGGAAAGAGCTCGAGTCTACCAGGAATGACCTGCAGTCTACTATAGATAACATTCAAAAACTGCTCTCAGAAAAACAAAGGTTATATCAGATGGCCCTTACCGACGAAAATGTAAAAGAGCAGATAGAACAGGGTGAAAGCCTGCTGCAGAGGTTTGAGTCGTTAACCTATCTGATGTCTCATCTATCCGACCTGCCATGGAAAAACATCGTGCCATCCTCTGTAACGGTAAACTCCAAGCTTAACGGTGCATCGGCCGTCATTGATGAAAAGTCTATTGAGGATATCATACGCAGTGATGAAATGTTGAAAGAGATGGACCTGCATCTGACCGGGACCGGCTTTGTCATTGAGGGGCCATCATCAGATAAGCTCTCAAACTTTAGCCTGGAGGGCGAGATGAGGCTTACCAACAGCAGTGCCATAGACTTCATCCCCGACAGGCTTACCTTAGGCGGCATTATTATACAGAACGATGAAATGAAAAAAATACTAAGCTCTACAGAGCTTCGCCTTACACTCCCGCCACTCCCCTTTGGCCTTAAGGTAGAGTCCATCGAGCTGAACGAGGGATATATTACGCTGAACCTTATACGATAAACATGTTTCTCTCTACTTTCAGCCATTCCTCTTCAATCTTCATGGCCTCTTCTACCATCTCTCGAGACGTGGAGCCGATAGTGAGTTTTCTGTTTATGGAGTTACCTATATCTATGGCAATATACACGTCGTCTGAAAAAACGTCAGAAAACTCTTTGAGTTCCTCAAGGCTCAGTTCGTCCAGTGCCTTCCCCTTTTCCTCACAGTATCTGATTACATTCCCCACAATCCCATGGGCCATACGGAATGGAATCCCCTTTTCTGCTAAATAGTCCGCCATGTCAGTGGCGTTGAGATAGCCTTCCTTACATGCCATAAACATATTTTCACCGTTCACCTTTATGGTGGATATCACCCTTTCCAGTATGGATATGCACATCTTCACTGTATCCACAGCATCAAAGGTAGGCTCTTTGTCCTCCTGCATGTCCTTGTTATATGCCAGTGGCAATCCCTTCATGGTTGTCAAAAGAGACATGAGGTCGCCATATACCCTGCCCGTCTTACCCCTTACAAGTTCAAGCGAATCAGGATTTTTCTTCTGCGGCATCATGCTGCTACCTGTTGAATACGCCTCATCTATTTCGATAAAGTTGAATTCCTTTGTACACCAGAGGACAAGCTCTTCAGATATCCTGGACATGTGCATCATGGTAAGCGCACAATTGAAGATTGTCTCCAGGCAAAAGTCCCTGTTGGAGACAGCATCCATGCTGTTCAATGATATGTCTTTAAAGCCAAGAACCTCAGCCTCGTATTCCCTATCAAGCGGAAAGGTACTCCCGGCCAATGCCCCGGACCCTAAAGGCATGATGTCAATCCTCTCTAATGTATCCTTAAAGCGCATATAATCCCTTTTGAACATTTCAAAGTATGCCATAAAGTAATGGGCCAGGAGTATAGGCTGTGCCCTCTGAAGATGGGTATAACCTGGCAGAATAATGTCTTCATACTTTCTCGCATTATCCATAATGGCTTCTAAAAGACTTATGAGCTGTGCTGATATAACCCTTATCTCTTTTTTCACATACATAACCATGTCCGTGGCTACCTGGTCGTTTCTGCTCCTTCCGGTATGGAGTTTATAGGCCGTATCCCCTATCCTTTCATACAAAAGGGACTCTACTAAGGAGTGGACATCCTCATAGCTATTATCCACCTTAATTTTCCCAAATTCAAACTCCTTATATATCTCATTTAAGGAGCATATCACCTTATTGAGTTCATCCTCCCCCAGTATCCCCGCTTTCTTAAGGGCATAGGCCTGGCCGATGCTCCCCTCTATATCCTCTTTAAAAAGCCTTATATCAAAATTTATGGAGGAATTAAACTCCTCCATAAGTCTATCCTCTTCTTTTATAAATCTACCACCCCAGAGCTTCATACAGCCAGCTCCTTACCCGCATTCTTTTTCTCCACCATGGCTCCGATTTTAAGCGGCAGGCCAAAGAGGTTGATAAAACCATCTGCGTCCCTCTGATTGTATACCTCATCCTCACCAAACGTAGCATAGTCTTTGTCATAGAGCGAATATGGGGAGTATGAGCCCGCCATGATTACATTGCCCTTATACAGCTTCAGTTTTACCATTCCTGTCACATTCTCCTGGGTCTTATCCACAAATGCGTCCAACGCCTTCTTTAAAGGAGAAAACCATAGGCCATTGTATACCAGCTCAGCATACTTCTGAGCTACATACCCTTTAAAGTGATACGTGTCCTTATCCAGACAGAGGTGCTCTAAAGCCTCATGGGCCTTGTATAGCAGTGTCCCGCCGGGTGTTTCATATACACCTCTTGACTTCATACCCACCAGTCTGTTTTCAACCACATCTACAATGCCCACCCCATGCCTTCCACCTATCTCGTTTAACTTTTCTATAAGTCCCAATGGACTGTATTTCTTTCCGTTTACACTTACCGGTACGCCCCTTTCAAACTCCAGTATAACATACTCAGGCTCATCAGGGGTTTCATCCAGTTTTGCCGTCATCTCATACATATCAGGATTATGCTCATTCCATGGGTCCTCTAAATCACCGCCCTCATGACTCAGGTGCCAGATATTTCTATCCATACTGTATATCTTGTCCTTCGTGGCTGTCACCTTTACACCCTTTTTAACCGCATAGTCTATCTCATCTTCCCTGGACTTAAGTTCCCATATCCTCCATGGAGCTATTATCTTCATATTGGGGTCCAGCGCCTTTATAGAGACCTCAAACCTTACCTGGTCATTACCCTTACCGGTAGCTCCATGGGCTATGGCCGTAGCACCCTCCTTATGCGCAACCTCTACAAGTTTTTTGGCTATAAGAGGCCTTGCAAAGGATGTGCCTAATAAATATTCATTTTCATAAATCGCTCCGGCCTTCATGGTAGGGTATATATATTCCTTCACAAGCTCTTCTTTGGCATCAATGATGTAAACCTTGCTGGCCCCGGAGTTTATACCCTTTTCCTTGAGGCCTGTGAGCTCTTCCCCCTGGCCCACGTCCACACACACCGCTATGATTTCACACTCATAGTTATCCTTAAGCCATGGTATTATTACCGATGTATCCAGCCCACCAGAATACGCAAGTACAATCTTTTCCATAAACAAAACCTCCAGTTACGTTATTTTGTATTATTATACATCATATTTTATTAATATGCAATAGATTTTATAAAAAATCAAAAGAGGCCCAGTTGGCCAGGCCTCATTCCCACATCCTTACGATATCCACTCCTTTAAAATAATACTTTATTATCTCCTCTGCTGTTTTCCCCTGCTCGGCCAGGCCATATGCTCCCCACTGGGACATACCTACACCGTGACCAAATCCTTTCCCTCTCATTGTAAGAGTGTTGCCATCAAACCTCAGGCTCTCCAAGAGCGTTGACCTCATCTTCCCACTGCCAATGGCTACCCTGAAATCCGGAGCATTTACAGGCACCCCATCAAAGCTGAGGACTGTGGCGCGCCCCGAAGGACCCCTCGCCGCAACCCTTACCTCAGTAAAATCACTTACTCCTGCCCCCATCTTGCTGAGTGCATCCAGCACCTCCTGTTTACTGAATGATGCCGTCCACTCTGCGTCTTCTGGCTTTGCCCTGGGTGTCTCGGGAGATTTTACCACCTGTATATAAGGAGGATTCTCTCCTTTATAGTTTAAACCTTCCTTGGCTGTGGCAGTCATACCACCGGCATGGGAGAAAAACCAGGCCTTGATGTAATTACCCCTATATACAGCCACCTCTCCCCTGGTATCGCTGACAGCCCTTTTTATCCTGTCGTTTATATTGGCCTCATTCCATGCCTGAGCCTCTTCAAAATCAGTGGATATGTCAGCACCTTCATATTTAGACTTCTTGGTATTTACAAAGTCCAGCACATAGGTCCTCGCCAAAATAGCCTGAGCCTTCAGTGCCGCCATAGGCCAGTCATTTTTTATCTCTCCTGCAACAGTACCCATGACATAGTCTTCAACGGGCATTTCTTCCACTTTTCCTGCCTGTTTGACGTATACCTTGAGTACAGGTTCTTTATCTTCCCCTCTGCTTATTTTTTCGGGTATTGGCGGTTTTTGAACCTGCTGTAACCTCCTGGCGACAGGAGCACAGGCTGTTGATACAATCATTAAGACCAGCAAAATACACATTAAAAGTCTTTTCAATTTAAATCTCGGACCTCCCTTCTATAAATATTATTTGAGGTCCAGCCGAAAATATGCAAAAACAAAGGAGGGGCAACTCCCCTCCCTTTGTTTTCATAACTTATTGATTTATCATGTCTTTTAGAGCCTTTCCGGCTTTAAACACCGGAGCCTTTGAAGCTGGAATGGTTATCTCCTCTCTGGTCTGAGGATTTCTACCCTTGCGCTCTGCTCTCTCCCTTACTTCAAAGGTACCAAAACCAACCAGCTGAACCTTGTCCCCCTGGCTCAATGCTTCTGTCACGGCATCAACAAATGCATTAATAGCCTTTTCAGCATCCTTTTTAGTAAGGTCACTTTTCTCTGCAACTTTTGTTACCAGATCAGCTTTGTTCATCAATATACCTCCTCTTCATTTGCTTCCTATTAGCATATTCTGCATAAATCCTGAAAATCCTTCTTTTTATAGAGTTATTTTTGATTTTTTTTACCTGTTTTATTCACTTTTGCCTCTTCCCAGAGAACATTCATATCGTCAAGAGACATATCCTGTAATCTCTGGTTTTTTCTTTCTGCTGCCTTTTCAATATAACAAAACCTTGATATAAATTTATCCGCTGTCCTCTTGAGCGCAAGCTCAGGCTGTATGTTTAAAAACCTTGCCACATTGACAACAGCAAAAAGCAGGTCTCCCAGCTCTTCCTCCATCCTGTCTGTGTCTGTGCCCTTATACACCTCCCTCAGCTCTTCCATCTCTTCATATACCTTTTCCATCGCTCCATCTACGTCGTCCCAGTCAAATCCCACCTCTGCTGCCTTGTCCTGCACCTTGCAGGAAAGCATCAGGGCCGGCAAATTGTGGGGAATACTCTCCATCACCTCCGTCTGGGTCTTCTGCCTCTTTTCCTCTTTCTTTATTTTTGCCCAATTTTTAAGCACATCATCCGATGAGCTGACCTTCACATCTCCAAATACATGTGGATGCCTCAATATCATTTTCTTGCTCACTCTGTCCACCACGTCATAGATGTCAAAGTTCCCCTTCTCCTCAGCTATCTTTGCATGGAAAAATATTTGAAGCATCAGGTCTCCCAGCTCTTCCATCAATTTTTCGTCATCATCGAGGTCAATGGCTTCTAAAACCTCGTAGGTCTCCTCCAGAAGATACTGCCTTAGGCTCTCATGGGTCTGTTTCTTATCCCATGGGCAATCCCTTCGTAGCCTGTCCATTATGTACTTAAAATCTTCAAAGCCATGCCTCTCCCTGTCTTCAAATCCCATGGGTCTTATATAGACTGAGGTGAGGTGGTCAATCCATTCAATCCTGTCCAATTGATATAGCGGAATCTCCACCTTTCTCATCATATCCCCATTGCCTGCCCCTGATATTACTGTTACTAATGTATTATCGTCATAAACTCTTGAAAGTTTAATCTTTACTTCTGAAGCAATAAATTTATCATATACCTGGGATATTATGACCCCTAAGGATGTATCTATACTGTAAGGTTCAAAATCAGTGGCATCTAAAAGCATAATATTTCTAAGGTCAAACCTGAGTTCGGCAGCCATAGCGTCTATGAAGCTCATGCCCGGCCTGATGTCCAGTTCAATTCCCATATCCGCCGCCCTATCAATGAGTTTTTCCACTGTCTTTTCATCTACCATCGGACTGCCAGGGACAGCATAAGATATTTCCACGTATTCTTCAGCATAGGAGAGCAGCCTCTCTACTATCTCCTCATAGACCCCTTCAAAAGATTCGTGGGTGTTGTAACACTCATCAAAGGATGTGTATACAATCCCCATTGACTTCAACTCTTCCACTCCGGGATGTACCTCTGTCCTCAAGAATACTCTCGCCGATTTTTTCAAAACCTCCAGGGTATCTACAGTGATGTATCCTTTGCCGGGCCCGAGACCCAGGATGTGTATTACTGGACTCATATGTACAACCTCCAATATTATAGTCACAAATATATTATAACAGAAAATATAAAAAAAACATGCATGAAAGCATGGTGAAAACTATGAAAACAGCGGAGGAGGCGTTGGCATCAGCGGCACCGCAATACGCCCTGTCGCCGCATCAATATGCAAAAGCCAGTATCCATCTTCCCCAAATATCCTCTCCTGCCCCTTTACCGGCTGCCAGTAGACAAACCCGGTCATACCCCCAAATGGCTGTTCCTGTATGCAAAAACGTCCCGGCATCCCATATACCAGATATTTGACGGTGTCTCCCTCATAATAGAATCCAACAAGATAGTGGTCATAAACACTGTCTGTAAAGCTAAGGTCAATCCTCCACCACCTGTAACCGGGTAAATCCCACTCGAAAGGTTTCACCTCCTGCAGATAATTCACTATACTGCCAACATATTTTTTGAGGCTGACCATATAGCCATCTATCTCTTCATTAATATTACCCGCATTTTCTAAAAATCCGCCTTCCCCTAATCCTGTATTTTCTCTATGGGTTACTGACTTTTCCCCCGTTGAGTTTGTCTCTGCCGGTCTCCCTTCTATCTGTTCCTCCCTTGCCGGACTCTCTTTTGAACTGTTTACATCGAGCTGGCCCTTTTTTTCTGAGTTCTCTTCCTGCATCGGTGTAACGGTCTCCTCGTCCTGTCCATCAACCTCATTTATGGCTGCTTCATCCTCTTTTGTAATCTTCTCCTGAGGTTCTTCTTCATTTTTTCCCTCCGTCATATTTATGGTTTGTTTCTTCTCTAAGTCTTCTGACTTCATAAAACGACTGAGTATCCTTTCTCTTATCCCCGGGATTTCTTCCGTGGTGTAACCTATAACCGGTATTTTATGTTCAGGAGTAATCAGTCCCACCGCCGATATCTCGTATATGTCAAATCCCTTCCCGTCTATATTGCTGGCATCAAAGGTCTTTTTGAGACTTCCTATACCGCCGGAGTCTATCCTTATGCCTCCACAGTCTACATATTCTATGGACTCGTCTTTTATAGATATCATAAACCCGCTATATTCCAGATTATTTTCCAGACCCTCCACATAGAATGTGATTGCTCCTTTTTCTCCCCTTTTCTCTACTTTTACGTATCCTTTTGCAGTACCACCGTTAGTACCCTCTCTGTCAAGTATATTTAGGGTTATATAACTCCTTTTATAACTGTCCATGGGCATACCCCCGAATTTATGGATTTTCCATATAAATATATTCCAGGAGGCATGCCTTTATGACTTTTTAAATATTATACCCGTTATTTCCTCAAACTGTTCTATGCCCAGCGTCTCCGGCCTTGCCATTGGGTCAATTCCTGCCTTTTTAAGATATTCTTTAAACTCATCTTTATCACCATTAAAAAGGTTCGCCAGCGTATTGACTATAGTCTTTCTCCTCTTGCTAAACGCCACCTTTACGACCCTTAAAAGGTCTTTCTCACTCACTCTTAAGTGTCGCTTCCTCTTGTTAAACCTTACTACGCATGACTCCACCCTTGGTGGTGGGATAAAGGCACTTTCAGGTATATAGAAGAGTATCTCCGGTTCGCTGTATAACGCAGCAACTATGCTCAATATACCATACTCCTTCCCACCAGGCCTGGCCACAACCCTCTCCGCCACCTCTCTCTGCATCATTAAGACTGCTGTTTCAACCATATCTGCAGAAGTAAGGAGCTTAGATATTATGGGCGAGGTTATATAATATGGTATATTGGCTACCGCAATGGCCCTTTCAGCAAGCACCTCATTCAAGTCTATATCCAAAAAATCTTCATTTACCACCTCAAGCCTTTTAGAATCTATCTCTTCTTTTAATATCTCGCAGAGCTTACTGTCAATCTCCACAGCTATAACCCTGCCCGCCTTTTCCACCAGCCTCCTGGTAAGAGCGCCCGTTCCCGGCCCAATCTCAAGGACAGTGGAGCCATCCGGTACGTTAGAGATAATCCTGTCGATAACACCATCATCAATAAGAAAATTCTGGCCAAGGGATTTTTTCGTCCTGACCTCATACCTCCTCAATACACGTATGGTAAATTCCCTTGTATTTTCCATAGAAACCTCCTAAAAAAGAAGAGAGGGATAATCCTCTCAATCTGCCAGTATATACACCTTACGTTTTTGAATGCCAAACCTTGCTACCACTTTAGGGTCATCATAATAAAGGTCAATCCTGTTACCCTTGATAGCACCACCTGTATCGGCAGCCAAGGCGTATCCGTAGCCTTCTACATACAGCTTGGTCCCAAGAGGTATCACCCTGGGGTCTACCGCCACAATACCTTCTCTTACAGGGATCCCGCTGTATGTTATGCCATAGCCCTTATCCCCG
Organism: Calorimonas adulescens; assembly: GCF_008274215.1. Lineage (NCBI taxonomy): Bacteria > Bacillati > Bacillota > Clostridia > Thermoanaerobacterales > Thermoanaerobacteraceae > Calorimonas > Calorimonas adulescens. Next base: position 49,040 of record NZ_VTPS01000008.1, read on the forward strand.
GGCTTTTTCCCTGTGCTCTCATAGGTTGCATCATAAGCGGTAGCGGTCATGGTTAATACCTTGGTATACCTGATGGTATCTCCCCTGGATGTCTTTAAAACCCCCAGGGTCCCCACCTCTATGATCTTGGACAGGGGCTCTTTTATTATCCTTTCTGCCAGTACCTCTCTTGTCTTTTCTTTACCATCCTCATATGTAACCCTGTAGGTTACTTCGGCCAGGCCGTTTTCACCCTCCTGGACCACCTTCGTGGTACCCTGGTCCATTTTTCTGTTTTCCCTTTTGCTAACATCATACGGTATCTCTTTTTGCTCTACAACTGTTTTTTCTGTCACCCTTGTTATCTTGATATTAACATAGGGCACCAGTGCAGCGGTCAGGCCAGGGAAAACCTTATCACTATCTCCCAACACAATATTGCTGGCCTTAAGGAAATCCCCCACGGTCTTCTCAGTGGTCTTTAATTCCTTGGTAACACCTCCGTCCGTCAAAATTATTGGTACAGCCTTATTTATAGTTACAGTCATGCCATCTTTCAGCTTTATGTCTCTGCCCGGATATACCTTATCCTCCGGGCCAAGTTCTATACCCTTTTCAGTCAAAAACTCTCCTACGGTTGTCTTATAAGTCTTATAGGATTGGACTGTACCATCCACACTGACCTTTACATCCTTTTCCAAAAACATGACCCCAAGAAAAAGGGCAAAGGCAACAGTGCAAACTATTGCTGCAGTAAGTATGGGTAAGCTTATCCAGTTCTTACTGCCTGTACAGTTTGTCTCCATACATCAACCTCCTATTTTTCATATTTGGGAGATAATTAATTTTAATATATCCATATTTATTTGTCAAATTTTCTTACATAATATGGTATATAACAATCATATGCTAATTCTGCTAATTTTATACATGGCATTAAAAGAACCGGGTATAATACCCGGTTCTCACTCTTCCTTCTTATATGGTGGCGGCGGTGAGGCAGGCATCCCCGGCATGCATGGCATACCGGGCATGGGCATCATTCCTGGCATACCAGGCATCATTCCGGGCATTCCGGGCATCCCTGGCATGCACGGCATACCAGGCATCATTCCGGGCATTCCCATGCGCTGGCATGTCTCTACCACCTCTTCCACAAGGTGCTCAATCGTCTCCATGGCAAAGTACCTGAAAAACGGGTCCTGCATAATCATATGGACCATCATCATATCGTGCATAGGCATACCGGGATAAGGCATAACTGGTGAAGGATAGGGCATATATTGATCCTGTCCGTTATAATCCATATATCTACACCTCCAATATCAAAGCTTCTATATTAATATATGTGGTGCAATATAAAAAGGTGAGGAAATAATACCTCACCTCAATTCAAAGAGGAGTATTGCATTGGTGTCTGTCTGCTCGATTACCATATCGACAGGGATTTCCCTTATTTCAGATACCTTTTGGGCAACCTTAGCCAAATATGACGGCTCATTACGCCTGCCCCTGTACGGTACAGGGGTAAGATACGGACTATCAGTCTCTATCATATATCTGTCCTGCGGTACATACCTCACCACTTCCGCAAGACCCGCAGGCAGGTTTTTGAAAGTAATAATCCCTGTGAAGGATATGAGAAGACCCAGAGACAAAATTTTTTTCATCTCATCTATACCTTCAGAAAAGCAGTGAACCACACCCTTTTCTAACCTTTCCTCTGCCATGATCCTGTACGCATCCTCAAATGATTCCCTTATGTGGACTATCACAGGTAAATCCAGCTTTTTTGCTATGCGTACCTGTTCCCTGAATACCGCCTTCTGTACCTCTCTCGGTGAGAAGTCATAGTGATAGTCAAGCCCTATCTCACCTATTGCCGCAGGTCTATGTCCTCTTGCCATGTCTGAAAGCACATCAAGCTTTTCCATACTATCGCTGGAGTCGTGGGGATGAATACCCAAAGCCGGGGATATGATGCTATATCTTTCGGCAAGCTCTATAGACCTGTATGAGGTCTCTAAATCAGAGCCCGGGACGATAATGTTCGTAATCCCGGTCCTTTTTGCCCTGTCAAGCACCTCATCTATATCGCCATCAAACTCTTGTTCATTCAAATGAGCATGGGTGTCTATCACTTGACCTTAACACCGCTTTCTATGTCTCTGTCTACGGTAAGTATGGAGAGGCTGTTTTCATTGGATGCCGCCAGAATCATACCATGAGACTCTATTCCAAACAGCTTGACCGGCTGCAGGTTGGCTACCAGTATAACCTTTTTACCTATAAGCTCCTCTGGCGCATAATACTTCGATATGCCGGAAACCACAGTCCTTTCCTCATTATCAACCTTGAGTCTCAGCTTTAATAGCTTGTCTGATTTTTCTACCCTCTCCGCCCCAACAACCTCTGCCACCCTCAGCTCTACCTTTGAAAAGTCGTCTATGGTAATATATTCCCCTTTATTGTTCTGCCCTTTATCTCCCTTTACACCAACATTATCGGTAATCCTGGGGAAGATAGGACTGCCGCGCTTTACAACGGTACCTGCCTTTAAACCTCCCCATTGCTTTAACGAATCCCATGTGGCCATATCATCGTCGGCCAGGCCAATCTGCTCTAAAATCTTGACATAGGTATTCGGCAGATATGGCTTTAGCAGCACTGCTATATACCTCAAGGCCTCGCAGGAGTTATACAGAACTGTAGCCAACCTCTCCCTCTTTTTTTCATCCTTTGCAAGGACCCATGGAGCAGTCTCATCGATGTATTTATTCATCCTGCCAACAAGCTTCCATATCTCGGAGAGGGCATTGCTTATCTGCAGGGTATCCATACAATCCTCAACCTTTGCAGGCAGGGACAAGGCCATTTCAATCACTTCCCTGTCAAGCCCCTCAATGTTCCCTGCCTGCGGCACCACACCGCCAAAATAGTCCTCCACCATCTTGACTGTCCTGCTCAAAAGGTTGCCCAGGTCGTTGGCCAGGTCTGCATTTATCCTCTTTATCAGCGCCTCATTGGAGAATACACCATCAGCACCAAAGGGTACCTCCCTTAAGAGGTAATACCTTATGGCATCTACACCATATTTCTCAACAAGCAGGAGAGGGTCCACCACATTGCCCTTTGATTTGGACATCTTCCCACCATCTAAGACTAACCAGCCATGCCCAAATACCCTCTTAGGCAGCGGCTCACCAAGAGACATCAGCATTGCAGGCCATATGATTGTGTGGAACCTCACTATTTCCTTACCCACCAGGTGCACATCCGCTGGCCAGTATTTCTTGTATGCCTCATCATGGCCTGTAGAATAACCCAAAGCAGTTATATAGTTAGACAGGGCATCTACCCACACATAGATTACATGTTTAGGGTCAAAAGGCACCTTAATGCCCCAGTCAAATGATGTCCTTGAGACGCACAGGTCCTCAAGGCCAGCCTTTATAAAGCTTATCATCTCGTTTTTCCTTGACACAGGCTGTATAAACTCAGGATTTTCTTCATAATACCTCAAAAGTCTATCGGCATAGTTGGACAGCTTGAAAAAATAAGCTTCCTCACTTACCATTTCTACAGGCCTGCCACAGTCCGGACACTTCCCGTCTACAAGCTGGGTCTCTGTCCAGAAAGACTCACATGGGGTGCAGTACCAGCCCTTATATTCACCCTTGTATATGTCCCCTTTGTCATACATCCTTTGAAAGATCGTCTGGACTATCTTTTCATGCTCCTCATCAGTAGTCCTGATGAACTTATCGTAAGAGATGTCCATTACCCTCCAGAGAGCCTTTATACCACTTACAATCTCATCCACATATTGCTTGGGGCTTACCCCCTTGTCTTCCGCTATACGCTGAATCTTCTGGCCGTGCTCATCCGTCCCGGTAAGAAACATAACGTCATAGCCTGTCATCCTCTTAAACCTGGCCAGAGCATCCGCAGCCACAGTAGTATAGGTGTGGCCTATATGAAGTTTATCACTTGGATAATAGATAGGCGTTGTAATATAATAGGTTTTTCTCTCCATTATTCAATGTCCACCTTCCGTATATTATTTATTGTCCTCCCAGTATAAAATCTTCCATGTACCATTTGTAAGCTTTGCAAGATAAATTGACCTGCCGGCAATCCGCACTGTGGCCCTATCGTCCTCCAGGATAGTATACTTTTCACCATCCGACGTCTTATACTCCTCCGGATTGCCCATAAATGTCAGCGCTACAAGATATGGATTATTTCTCCATGTGGCATTGTTGTTCACATAGGATACCATATCCTCCGGTTCTTTAGTCAGACTCCTTATCTTATAACCGGTCTCAAATTTTTCCAGTGTTACAAGCCCGTTATATATCACAAAGGCACTCTTATCCCCATCTATCTCAGTGTTTACAGTCTCATAAAAATATCTCGGATAAACAAACTGGCCTGTCTTTTCAAAACCGGCCGGGATCACCTTTATCACTGCAACATTGGCGGTATCCTTCCACGAATCTACAAAGTCCTTATACCCTAACCTGCTCTGATACGAATCGCTTAAAAGACCGTAGGCATACTCATAAGGTTCCAGTCCTTTAGACCCATCAGGCGCACTGGTCGCATAATACAGGGCATCAAAGAACGCATTTACATAATCCTCAGGTGCTGTAAAATCAGTCTTCCCTGGTGGATAGAATTCCGGTTCCCTGACTTCTATATTTATGAACTTTCTCTTTTCCACTCCTGTACCCGTATCAGCAAATACCGGCACAACTATAGCTGCAATTAAAAGCATTGAAATTAGCAAAGACCATCTTTTCATTTTGTAAGCCTCCCATACTGTTTAATACCCATCTCGTACTGATTATTCCCATAACAGTCTATGGCAACTATTGCAGGAAAGTTTTCAACCTCAAGCATGTAGACAGCCTCAGGGCCTAAGTCCTTAAAGGCAATTATACTGCTTCTTTTTACACAGCGTGCTATCTTTGCACCCGCACCGCCAACCGCCACCATATACACAGCCCTGTTTTTTACCATGGACTCTATGACACCCTTTGACCTTTCACCCTTGCCCACCATGCCCTTAAGTCCCATGTCAAGCATGGTTGGTGTGTAGCTGTCCATCCTGCCGCTTGTGGTAGGCCCTACAGAACCAATAACCCGGCCTGGCCTTGGAGGCGTCGGTCCGGCATAATATATTACCTGCCCCTTTACATCAAAGGGAAGCGGTTCTCCTTTCTCGATCAGCTCCATCATCCTCTCGTGGGCTGCATCTCTCGCTGTATATATTGTTCCCGTAATATAGACCCTGTCACCGGCTATGAGCCTCTCTACTGTATCATCACTCAGAGGAGTGGTGATATGGACCTCTCTCATCCTAATATCACCTCTCCATGCCTTGCCGCATGACATTGAATGGCACAGGCTACCGGTAGCGATGCAATATGCGTAGGCATATACTCAATATGGACATCTAAGGCCGTCACCCTGCCCCCCAGCCCTTGAGGCCCTATTCCTGTATCATTGATCATCTTTAAGAGCTCCTCCTCTAAGGCTGCATACCTGCTGTCCGAATTGCGGCTGCCAATCGACCTCAAGAGCGCTTTCTTAGCCATCAAGGCTACCTTCTCAAAATTGCCTCCTATACCCACGCCCACGATAATGGGCGGGCATGGGTTTCCTCCTGCATTCCTTACTGTATCTAATATAAACCTTTTTACCCCATCCACACCATCGGCAGGTTTTAGCATCCTCAGTGCACACATGTTTTCACTCCCTGCGCCCTTTGGTGCTACCACTATGCGGAGTTTATCGCCCGGTACCACATCCACGTGAATAATCGCCGGGGTATTGTCGCCGGTATTTACCCTTTCAAACAGCGGCTTTCTGTCTACAGATTTCCTGAGATACCCCTCCCTGTAGCCCTTAGACACCCCCCTGTTTATAGCATCCGTAAGGCTTCCCCCAACGATTGTGGCATCCTGTCCCAGCTCTACAAACACAGTAGCCATCCCGGTGTCCTGGCACATGGGCACACCCTCGCAGTATGCAATATTATCATTTTCAATTATCTCCTGCAGTATGCTCTTTCCCAGTTCAGACTCCTCAACATCCAAAGACTTCTTTAGGGCTTCCATGACATCCTCTGGAAGCTTGCTGTTAGCCTCCATACAGAGCCCGGCCACTGCATCGGTTATCTCCTCTGCACTAATCAACTAAATCCCCTCCAGTTATTACTAATATATCACACCGCACCAGCTTCTTCAATAATTTTTGTGGCCTGTTCCTTAAGCATTGCAGGATTATAATTTGGACTTCATAGTTATACTGGTGAATGTCTTTTTATTTAACAGAACTGGTTTTTCTATTTTGGGCTTATCATATTTTTGTATCACAATATCTATTCTGGTCAGGCCGCAGCTCCATTATTTAATAATCTCAAAAGAGTAAACTGGCTATAAGGCAGGAAATAAGAATGCCTATTACATCTGAGGCCAGGCCGGCAAGGAGGGCATACCTCATCTTCTTTATACCTATAGCTCCAAAGTACACAGAAAGCACATATAAGGTAGCCTCAGAAGAACCGTATATCATGGACGCCAGTATACCTATGTATGAATCGGGTCCATATTCCCTGATAAGGTCCATGGCTATCCCAAGAGAGGCACTGCCAGAGAGAGGTCTTAAGATGGCCAGGGGCAATAACTCTACCGGAATACCCGCAGCAGAGGTTAATCTGCCAATGGTTTCTACTACTATTTCCATAGCACCCGATTCCCTGAACATGTTTACCGCCACTAACATGGCAATAAGGTAGGGCAGTATATTGACGACAGTCTTAAGTCCCTCCTTTGCCCCCTCAACAAATACTTCATATACCTTTACCCCCTTAATAATACCTATAAATGGTATGCCAACCAGCAGTAAAGGAATAATATATCTTGAAAGGCTATTCATACCTTGTATCTCCTGTATGCCATTCTTATAAGGAGTGTTACAATAACAGACATAGCTGCAGCAGTGATTGATGAAATCATGATGGGCAGAACAATGGCGGCCGGGTCTTTTGACCCCTCTACCGCTCTAATGGCTATCATGGTGGTCGGCATGAACTGCACGCACTCTGTATTAAGCACCAGAAACATGCACATGGCGTCCGAAGCAGACTCTTTGTCCGGATTCAATCTTTGAAGCTCTTCCATAGCCTTTATCCCCATAGGCGTGGCTGCATTACCCAGCCCAAGCGTATTGGCTGAAAGGTTCATTATCATGGCGCCCATTGCCATGTTGTCTTCAGGAAGTTCTTTAAATAACGGCTTCAGAACAGGGTACAGTGCTCTTGAAAGCAAATTTATAAGGCCAGAATGTTCAGCTATCCTCATTATTCCAAGCCATAGCCCCATAATGCCAATGAGACCAATGGAGATCTCCACAGCATCTTTAGCACCGTTCATTATTGCCTGGTTCAACTGGTCTATCCTCCCTGTCAGGACTCCAACTATTGCGCTTATGCCTATAAGGGTAAACCAGAAATAGTTAATCATTTTCAGCACCTCCTATGGAAACCATATGAGCCCTTTGCGCATATTATGAGATTAAATTACATTAAAAAAATGTTGACTTTATTTGTAAAATCTGGTATCCTTAAAATATAAATTTTGTCGAAATTTGGAGGGGAAGAAACATGAAATCAACGGGAATAGTTCGTAAAGTAGATGAACTGGGCAGAGTAGTAATACCAATTGAGCTTAGAAGGACTTTAAACATTGCAGAAAGAGATGCCTTGGAAATTTATGTGGATGGAGAACAGATTATATTAAAAAAGTATGAACCAGCCTGCATATTCTGCGGCAACGCCAAAGATGTGGTAAACTATAAAGGTAAGAACATCTGCAAAGACTGTCTGGACGAATTAAAAAAAGAGGCTTAGACCTCTTTAAAAATATCATAGACCTCTCTTTTGGTGACACCGGCTTCTTTCGCTGCCAGTTTAATCGCATCCATCTTTTTCATGCCCTGGTCCATGTACCTCCTGGCCAGGCCTCTGGCAAAGTCAATCCCCAGGAGAGGTTTTTCTTTTTCTGCACCCTCTACGACAATCACAAACTCACCCCTGGTGCCTTTCTCCTCAAAATATTTAATCGCTTCGCTGATTGTCCCTCTGAAGGTCTCCTCGTATACCTTAGTAATCTCTCTGCTTACCGATACATTTCGTTCACCCAGTGCATCCTTTATATCCCTTAATGTGCCCATAACCCTACGTGGAGACTCATATATAATAATGGTACGCACCTCATGTTTTAGCTCTTCAAGGATTTCATCCCTCTCTTTTTTCTTGCGGGGCAAAAAACCCTCAAAGCAAAACCTCCGTGTGTCAAGGCCAGAAAGTGCCAGTGCCGCAGTAAAGGCCGACGGTCCCGGCAGTACCTCTATCCGTATGCCGTTTTCAATGCACTTTTCCACTACAATCTCCCCAGGGTCAGAGATAGCGGGCATACCCGCATCACTTACCAAGGCCACATTTTTCCCTTCCAAGAGCATACCTATTATTTCTTCTGAGGCAGTAACCTCATTATGCTCATGATAACTTATAAGCCTCTTATGTATATCGTAATGGTTTAAGAGCTTTATGGTATTCCTTGTGTCCTCAGCCGCAATCACATCCACCTCTTTTAGCACCTCTAAGGCCCTTAATGTTATATCCTTGAGGTTGCCGATGGGTGTAGCACAAATGTAGAGTTTGCCTGTCAATCCCCTTCACCACCATAATATATCCTCAGATATTCCTCAGTGTAATTCCCTTCACTATTATATATAATTATAGGTCTTTCTACAATCATGTCTGGTGAACCGCACTTAACGCAGCGTACCAGAAAGAGGTTGGGCCTGTCGTTTATCCTCGGATACACCATATAGAGGCTCTTGGGCTCCAGCCTGCTATTCCTGCATTCCCCAAGGACCTCTGCAAGCCTCTCCGTCCTGTGCACCATAAACAAGCTGCCACCAGATCTTAAAACCTTAAAGGCAGCATTGAGCACATCCTTCAAGGTACAGTAAATCTCGTGCCTCGCCGCAGCCCTCATAGGGTTCGGACTCATATCCCCTGTTTGCACCCTCAAATAAGGCGGGTTTGCTGTTACAAGGTCAAAGGACTCATATTCAAAATAGTCCTGTATATTCCTCAAGTCTCCCGCTATTATCTTTACACCAGACAGGCCATTGATTTTAACGCTCTCTTTTGCCATTTCCACCTCTTTTTCGTTTATATCAATGCCAAAAACCTCTTCAACCCCTCTTTTGCCAGCCAGAAGTATTGGCACGATGCCATTACCACACCCCAAGTCCAGCGCTTTTTTGACACCATTTACAGGGGCAAGATTGGCAAGAAGCACCGCATCCATGCCAAACCTGAAACCATCCCTGTCCTGTATAATTTTAAGTCCGTTGTACTGAAGGTCATCAACTGTTCTCATATATACCTCTCCTGATAAAGTCTGATTTAATGTCAATCTATATTATAGCATAAAATGATAAATGCCGCCTGAATAGGCGGCATTTATCATTTTATGCTACGCAAGACCGTACGGTGTTATGATTGGACCGTAAGGGACAATGATGGGACCAGCAAACTCCTTGTCATCATAGGGGACAATAATAGGTCCAGCAACCTCTCCCCCACCATAGGGGACAATGATGGGTCCAGCAACCTCTCCGTTTTCGTAGGGGACAATGATTGGGCCTGCTATCTTCACGTTTACTACGGGGAAAATAGCCAGTGCAACCATCAATAAAACTGCGACCATGGTTAGCTTTGCCCTCATTTTTACATCTCCCTTCCTTATTCTTATATTATTATTATTTTATATCCAATCAATATATATGTCAATAATAATCTTAAAATTTAAATTGTTAAATATAAATATACAAATACTATCATATGCACAATTTTTATAATTATCAAAATTATTCTTCATGGTAACAGAGAGAATAAAATAATTTCAATAGAAATAAAATATTTTTCCCATAATTTATATTATGTGTTATAATAATAACTATAAATAATTGTATAAACGGGGGATAGAATATGAACATGGAAGATATTGATTTAAACATGATCATCGACTCAAAAGAAATTGGACGTAGAATCAGAAAAAGAAGGCGAGAGCTCAGGTTAAGACAACGTGACATAGCTGGTAATGAGTTCACAGTTGGCTATATAAGCCAATTAGAAGTAGGAAATATATATCCCTCCGTAAAGGCACTCACCTATTTAGGTAAGGTGCTGGAGGTACCACTATCATATTTCCTTGACCCCGAATATGAAGAGAAGAAAGATTTATTAGAAAAAATTAAAAAATTAGATAATAGTTATGTCCAGTTTCTCGAGGCGGAAAGGCTTATAAGGAATGGGGCCTATAACGAGGCTAAGAATCTACTGGAGAGGTTTTTAGATGAATTTGACCCCAATGACCCAAGATATATAAAGGCAAAGTTCCTCATGATATGCTGTTATATCGAAACAGAAAACTACAAACTGGCAGCAGAGTGGTTTGACGACTTTATCGGGACATTACTCAGTGACGATAACAACCTGAAATATGCAGCCTGGTTATATTACAAAATCGGTATCTCATACTGGATGATGGAAAGACATCTGAAAGCACTCAGGACTCTTGAGAAGGGTGTCGACCTGATAGACAAGAATAACCTTGACCTTCACGACCTGAAGGGTAAAATGCTTCTAAATATAGCCAACCTGCTTATAAAGGTAAACAATTATGTAAAAGCCAGAGACTATTTTATGATGTGCATGAATTATTCAAAGGACCACGGCCTGGTGAAATACATAGGTTCATGCTATCACGGGATTGGCTTTACCAGCTATTATTTGAATGAATATAAGGATGCGATAAAAAACATAAGACGCGCAATTTTTGTAAACAACATATTTGGATTAAAGGAAGAGGTGGCCAAAGAGTATAACTATCTCGGGTACATTTACATTGACATGAAACAGTATGACTTTGCCCTGAAAAATTTTGAAAAGAGTATGGAGATATACAAAGAGCTCAACAAGATGGTCTACGTTTCATTTAACCTTACTGAAATTGGCCGCATACAATATTTGCAGGGTAATTACAATCAGGCCCTCAAATACTTAGAGAGGGCAGATAAACTGCTTTCAGAAAATCCCAATTTCCTCGAGGAAAGATGCAGGATAAACCGGCTCATTGGCGACGTTTACGCTGCTCAGCAGGAATATGTAAAGGCAGAGGATTCATACAAGAGAGCAGAGTCTTTTATAGCCAACATAGATGCAGAAAAGGAGAAGGCCGCCCTCGGAGAGGCGCTGGGCAACCTTTACTACAGGATGGGCAGAGTTGAAGAGGCCCTTGACTATTTCTCCAGTACGAAAAATGAGGATAATGTAAAGAGCCCGCTGCGAGACAGTATTAATTTATAATTTATAATTTTCCCCTGGAATGTGTTGATTTCTCCTCTTAAGTAGGTTATTATAGTTACAGATAATAATTTTCCATTGATAATAATTAGGAGGGATACGTATGTTGGTTCCAGGGATGATGGCTCCAGATTTTAATCTGCCCAGCACCAAAGGTGATATAAAATTATCGGACTATAGAGGCAAATGGGTGGTCCTGTTCTTCTATCCCCTTGATTTTTCAGGAGTATGCAGCACAGAAATACCTGAGTTCAATAAGAGATTGAATGAATTTAAGGCATTAAACGCCGAGGTCTTAGGCGCTAACACTGACAGTGTTTACTCTCACAACGCCTGGATAAAAGAACTGGGCGGGATTGATTTCCCTCTTATTTCCGACTACAATAAGACTATGGCCAGAGATTATGAGATCCTCTTGGATGATGCCGGTATAGCTTTAAGAGCAGCATTTATTATAGACCCGGATGGAAAGATAAGGTATACGGTAATCCATGAACCTGCTATAGGCAGAAATGTAAATGAGGTCTTAAGGGTATTAGCTGCGCTCCAGTCAGGCGAAGCATGTCCTGTTAACTGGGAACCGGGTACAGCCACATTATAAACATAATTAAAAAGAGCGGTATATTGCCGCTCTTTTTAATTACGCATCGTTTTCTCCTTCAGGTTGCACTATAACTGTAATCTCACAGGGTTTGAAGTCATATGACAATTCTATTCCTTCTTCATTTACTATTTTAACCTTTATAGTCTTTTTTAATGCGTTTATTTCACATACCTCCCCCTCTCCCCTGGGCGTAAGGACAATGCTTCCTTCCTTTGGAAGGCATGACCTCGCCTCTTCATACACATCCTGCTCATACTTCAGGCAGCACATGAGCCTGCCGCAGAGACCTGATATCTTTGTCGGGTTTAAGGAAAGGTTCTGATCTTTTGCCATCTTTATGGATACAGGCTCAAAATCGCCAAGAAAACAGCCGCAGCACAAAGGCCTGCCGCACGGTCCAAGCCCGCCTATGGCCTTGGCTTCGTCTCTTACCCCTATCTGCCTGAGTTCTATTCTCGTCTTGAATATGGAGGCCAGTTCTTTAACAAGCTCTCTAAAGTCCACTCTCCCATCAGCAGTAAAATAGAATATGATTTTACTGTTATCAAAGGTGTACTCCACATCTATGAGCTTCATCTCCATATTGTGCTCTTCTATTTTGTTCAGGCAGATTTTCATGGCCTCCTTAGCCCGTGCCTCATTCTCCTTTTGATGGAGTATATCCTCCTCAGTCGCTATCCTGAGTATGGGCTTTAGTGGGGAGACAAGCTCTTCCTCAGGCACTTCTTTCTTGCCTATGACCACCTCGCCAAATTCAATACCTCTGGATGTCTCTACAACTACATAACATCCCTTGTGAACATCTATATCAACAGGGTCGAAGTAATATATCTTCCCTGCCTTTTTAAACCTGACTCCAACGACATTTACCAAAATCACACCCCCAGTATATCTATATACAATACGTCAAAAGCTAACTGAATATTGGAATTACATGAAATAAACCTGCGTGTATCCTCGATACGTTCTATTATATTAATGAGCCTATCATCCGAAAATTCTCCGTAAGTCATGAGATATGGTAACTTATCTACATTGATTACAAGTTTCTCTTTTCCGTGGTTGAGCAAAAGTAGGTCTCTAAAGAATGATTCCAGTATATCCAATACTTCTCCTGAGGACTCCCTATCCGGCTTTAGAGTGTCAAATAAATCAAAAACCTCATAGGGCCTTATATGTCTCAACCTTTCTATAATATTAAATACCTCCTGGCGAAATGCGATATGCTCTGGCTCTAACAACATTACCGCCTTGCCTACCACACCCTTAGAAAACCTGGCAGCAAACGCAGCAGTGTCTCTATCAGTACCGTATTTACTGACAAGAAGTTTAATTAGCTCTTCCTCGCCAGCTCTTTTTATCGTTAGTGCCTGTGCTCTCGAACGTATTGTAGGTAAAAGGGCATCTATAGAATCAGCTAAGAGTAAAAATATGTTATCACTCTCACATTCTTCCAATGTCTTTAAAATGGCATTCTGTGCCTCACCGGTCATTGTATGGGCTTTATCTATTATAAAGACCTTATATCGTGATGTGTATGGCCTTACAACAGACCTCTCTATGATATCCCTTATGTCGTCAACCCCTATGGCCCTGGCCGGCGTGAGGGTATAGACGTCAGGGAATGAGCCAGCCTCAATGGACTTGCAATTCCTGCAGGAGTCGCACGGCTTTACCTTGCCAGTACAGTTTAAGTATTTGGCTATTTCCTTAGCGGCCAGGCCCTTCCCCGACCCCCTCTCGCCGTTAATTATATATACATTAGAAAGGCTATCTTCCCTCATAAATATCTTAAATATGTGTTCTGCCCCCAAGACATTGTTAAAACCCATAATCGCACCTCAGTCATATATATCTACCAGAAGCCCCCTTATTTCATCAATCTTTCTCAGGGTCTCTATGGTATCTCTTTCTTTTTCCATAAAGTCTTCGGTGAGTTTATTCAGTTTTTCATTGACTTCTTCTATTATAACATAAATCTTGTGTCTGCCCCTATAGTCCAGATAATCCTTTTTCGACGTTGCAAAAGCTGACAGGGCCTCTTTCAAAAAGTTTCTCACCAGTTCTTTATATTCCATCAGGTTCTTTATATCCAGCGTCTTCTTGAGCTCCTGAGATTTTTTATCTATATCCTCCATAATTCTTTTGAACCTCTCCCGGTCAAATTCCCCCTCTGCGTCTAAAAGACTGTCCTTGAAACTATTGCCAGAGTTTTTATTTCTGACTGTCATGGTAGTACTGACCCTGTTGAGCTTTACATTCTCTACCTTCATACTTTAATCACCCTTAAACTTTTTTAGTACATGCTCCATTATTTCTCTGTGGAGTTCAAACCTGTCCTTCATGGCGTCAAGAATTATATACCTGTCTTTGTATCTGTCCGCCAATATCCGATAACCCTCCCTGACTTTTTCCTGGAAGTCCTCCCCTTCTTCCTCTATCCTGTCAGGTACTTTTGAGGACCTGCCCATGAGCTCCCCCACCGGAGCATCAAGGAGGAAGGTAATATCTGGAAACAAACCATCCACTGCAGGGGTATTGATTGCCTCCACTACATCAATGCCAATACCTCTGGCCTGGCCCTGATAGGCTAAGCTCGAGTCCACATACCTGTCAACAAGTATAAAGTCACCCTTAGAAAGGCCAGGCCTTATCACCTGCCTCACCAGAAGTGCACGGCTGGCTGCATATAGATAGGCCTCTGTAAGCGGCTCTATATCTTTATTGCTTTTATCCAGAAGTATCTGCCTTATCTTCTCTCCAAGTGGAGTCCCTCCAGGCTCTCTGGTTACCACGACCCGGTATCCCATATCAACCAGGCTTTTTTCAAGCATCATTATCTGAGTGGATTTCCCACACCCATCCACACCTTCAAAGCTAATAAACAGACCCAATTTGTTATCCCCCTAAATATTCAAGATTGTCACATAGCCATTGTCGTAGCCGATTACCTCCACGCCGTTCCTTACCAGTTCCTTTATTTCTAAAGCAATACCGGTTGTAATCGTCTCCCCCGGTGCCACATAGGGTATGCCCGGAGGATAAGGTATAAGGAAATCACCGGCTATCCTGCCCACCGCCTCTTCTAAAGCGACCTTCCTTTTAGGCATAAATGAAGCGTCCCGTGGATTAAAAATTATTTCCGGTACCTTATAGTCGAAGGTTGTTGGTATTATTTTATTTTCCCCGTTTTTTCTAAGTGATTTTACCGCATTTACCAGTTTTATGATGTCCTCTTCCCTGTCTCCAATAGTAATCATAGACAGTATATTATACATATCGGAAAGCTCAACCTGTATATTATGGTCTTTCAGTAATATTTCCTCAGCCCTGTGTCCTGTCATATAAAGGCCCTTAACATTGATTACCAGTTTGGTCGGGTCTATACAGGCTACTCCATAGCGCCCTGTAATGTCCTCGTCTATAACCCTTATGCCCTCTGTGTCAGCCAGTCTTTCCCTTGCAAGGCGTGAAAGCCTTACTGTCTCCTCCATCAGCTCCGGGTGCTCTGCCACCTCTTCTATGGCCAGGTCGATGGAGGACATCAGGATATATGAGGGGCTGGTAGTCTGCACAAGGCGCAGAGCAAATATAAGCCTGTCTATATCTATCCTGTCGCTTCCCACATGGAGTATTGAACTCTGCGTAAAAGACGGCAATGTTTTATGTATGCTCTGTACCACCATATCTGCCCCGGCCTCCAAGGCAGTTATCGGAAAGTCCTCATGAAACTTAAAATGTGCCCCGTGGGCCTCATCCACTAAAAGTATTTTCCCGTAACGATGTACCACATCAGCAATAGCCTTTATATCCATGCACAGCCCATAAAAGTTGGGGTATGTCACCATCACAGCTCTGGCATCCCTGTTCTCTAACAGAGCCCGCTCCACGCTTTCGGGGCTTACCCCTACGGATATGCCATCTTCCCAGTCCACAGTCGGCTCGATATATGCCGGGTTTACTCCCGACAAAATCATGCCGCCGAATGAGGATCTATGGCAGCTCCTCTCTATTAAAAGTTTATCACCGGGCTGAAGTGTGGCCAGCATCATGGCATAAATACCGCCGGTAGTGCCATTTACCAGAAAAAAGGATTTTTTAGCACCAAAAACCCTGGCTGCCCGCTCCTCTGCTTTTAAGATTATGCCGTTTGCATTGTGAAGGTTGTCAGTATCAGGAAGCTCGGTAAGGTCTATCTTAAAGATGTTCTCCCTTATCTCATCTGCCCTTAAAATTCCTTTGCCCTGCTTGTGGCCAGGCATATGAAACGGGATGGTGTTCTTTTCAATATGTCTTAATAAACCATCAAAAAGTGGTGCAGTCATAAAATGCCTCCTCTATATAATTATACATCATTTATTTTACCCAAAAAGTAGCCCGGAGAAATTAAAATTCATAATATATTATAAAAAACGGGGGTATCAAAATGGGTCCTGTTTCTGATGTCAATTATTCTTTTTTCAAGTTCCTGCTCATATACTCAGTACTGACCTCAGAAGTCTACAGTAATGCCATATACGGTGCCGGTGATATACTGGCCCTGTCAACGAGGATAAACTATCTTACTGAGCTTCCCGGAGATAATAACAACGGTATAAATGGCATAATGCTGATGACCCTGCTTGTTGTCTTTTCAATAAAAGATAAAGAAGTTTACAAGTCTTTGAATGAAGCCTGCAATACATTGTTCTGGATTGGAGTCCTAAAGAAATTCACGCCGTCTTTAAGCTCCGGGGTTTAAATAAGTCTTTTTTTAGAAAAAAATAGTGTTATACTATTTAAGAATTGATGATAACATTGCTTTAAGGGCCAATTCCTGATAAAATATAAGATAGATTTTAATCTTAATATGGAAGGGTTATCAATGGCTGGCTCAAAGATATATATAGTGTCTGACTCTTCAGGAGAGTCTGTAAGAGACCTTGTGGAAACCGCTTCTGAACAATTAAAGCAGAGCTTTACTATAGAAAGGGTCCCTTATGTTGGAGATATACAGGAGATAAAGGACATCGTTTCCCGTGCAAGGGTAGAAGATTCCATTATACTTTCGGCAATAATTTTAAGCGACCTCAGGAAAACCCTTCTTTATGAGTGTGCTGCAAGCGGTATCAAAGCGGTTGACCTTTTGCAATATATAATAGATTTCCTAAAATACGACTTTAATGGGTCAGGGCAGTCTCCTGTGAGCGAGGAATATTCCAGGAAGATATCCGCCATGGAGTACGTCTTCTTACACGATGACGGCCTGAAGACTGAGGAGTTATTAAAAGCTGATGTCATAATAATAGGCGTATCCAGAACCTCCAAGACACCACTATGCATGTATTTAGCCAACAAGGGTATCAGAGCGGCTAATATCCCTATTATACCAGAAGTCAAACCGCCTGAGGAACTTCTTATGGTGCCACCCGAGAGAGTTATAGGACTCACTATCTCTCCAGACAAACTTTTCAATATACGTTCAGAAAGGATTAGGACCATGGGACTTGAGAGCAATGCCTCATATGCAACAATGGAGAGGATAAAAAAAGAGATACAATATGCCGAGTCCATAATGGACAGCCTTGGGTGTCTGAAGATAGATGTCACTGACAGAGCTGTTGAAGAGACAGCCCAGATAATACTGGACCATTTGAAGATTAAAAACGTATAAAAGCGCAATTGCGCTTTATATAAAATTAAAGAAACCAAAGGAGGTTACATAGCAATGGCTCATAAGTATGTCTACCTGTTTGAAGAAGGCAATGGCTCTATGAGAGAGCTTCTCGGCGGCAAGGGTGCCGGCCTGGCCGAAATGACCAACATCGGTCTTCCTGTACCGCCTGGATTTACCATTACCACAGAGGCATGCACCATTTACTATCAAAATAATGGAAAACTGCCTCAGGAAATTATAGACGAGACAATGGAGTATCTGGCAAAGCTGGAGGAAAAGGCAGGAAGAAAGTTAGGTGACCCAGAACATCCCCTGCTGGTATCAGTGCGCTCCGGTGCAAGGATATCCATGCCCGGTATGATGGATACCATATTAAACCTGGGCTTAAACGACCAGACAGTGGAGGGCCTGGCCAGAGAGTCCAGCAACCCAAGGTTTGCATATGACTGCTATCGCCGCTTCATACAGATGTTCAGCGATGTGGTTATGCACGTAAATATCAACCTGTTTGAGGGCGAACTGGAGAAATTGAAGGAGGAGGTCGGGGCAAAGCTGGATACTGACCTGACCGCCGAAAATCTGCAGGAACTCATAAAGAGGTATAAGGAAATAGTCAGGAAAAATACAGGGAGAGAGTTCCCGCAGGATGTAAAAGAGCAGCTCTTGATGGCCATCAACGCTGTCTTTGAATCCTGGAATACCCCGAGGGCCATAACATACAGAAAACTGAATAAAATACCGGATGACTGGGGCACTGCTGTAAACGTTGTTATGATGGCATTTGGAAACATGGGTAACAACTCAGGTACAGGAGTTGCATTTACAAGGAATCCGTCTACAGGGGAAAAGGTATTCTACGGTGAATTCTTGATAAATGCCCAGGGCGAGGACGTGGTTGCAGGCATAAGGACGCCCAAACCCATAGCCGAATTAAAAAATGAGATGCCGGCAGTATATGAGCAACTGTTAAATGTGGCTAAGACCCTTGAAAATCACTACAAGGACATGCAGGACATCGAGTTTACCGTCCAGGAAGGCAAGCTCTATATGCTGCAGACAAGAAGCGGCAAGAGGACACCTCAGGCTGCTATCAAGATAGCTGTTGACCTCTGCGAAGAGGGGATCATTGACAAAGAGACAGCCCTCATGAGGGTAGAACCCGAACAGATATCCATGGTAATGCACAGGCAGATTGACCCCAACTCCAAATATCAGGTTATAGCCAAGGGGCTGGCAGCATCTCCCGGTGCAGGAATGGGTGAGGTTGTATTCGATGCCGATGAGGCTGAGAAATTGGCCCATGAGGAGGGCAGGAAGGTTATATTGGTAAGACCTGAAACCACCCCTGATGATATACACGGCCTGGCCGCCGCAGAAGCAGTCCTGACAAGCCGTGGCGGTATGACAAGCCACGCAGCAGTTGTTGCAAGAGGCATGGGCAAACCCGCTATCTGCGGATGCGAAAGCATCAAGATAGACCTGGACCGTGAGCTTTTTACAGTGGGAGACATCACCGTAAAGAAGGGCGATATCATCACAGTAGACGGGACCACAGGAAACGTAATACTTGGCGAGGTAAACTTCGTTGACCCCACATTCTCAGAAGAGTTTACCAAACTCCTCACATGGGCCGATGAAGTTGCAAAAATAGGTGTTAGGGCCAACGCTGATACACCTGTAGACGCTACCACGGCCAGAAACTTTGGAGCCAAAGGTATCGGCCTTTGCCGCACGGAACACATGTTCATGGCTACAGACAGGCTCCCTGTTGTTCAGGAGATGATATTGGCCCAGACACATGAGGAGAGAAAAGCTGCCTTAGACAAGCTTCTGCCAATGCAGCAGGGAGACTTTGAGGCTATGCTAAAGACCATGGAAGGATACGAGGTCATCATAAGGCTCTTAGACCCACCGCTACATGAGTTCCTGCCCGACGAGATGGAACTTGCATTAAAACTCAATACCTTAAAGCTCACCAATGGGTCAAAAGAAGAGATAGAAGAGACTGAAAAACTGCTCAAGAATGTCCGCGTATTGAAAGAATTCAACCCCATGCTGGGATTCAGAGGATGCAGACTGGGCATGATATACCCTGAAATCTATGAGATGCAGATAAGGGCCATACTCAATGCCACGGTAAACCTTTTAAAGCAGGGTGTTAACGTTATACCTGAGATTATGTTCCCTCTGGTGGGCACCCAGGAAGAAATGAAGAGATTAAGAGAGATGGCTGTAAACATAGGCAAGGAGATCATGGACTCTGAGGGTATCAAACTTGAATACAAAATTGGTACAATGATAGAGGTTCCAAGGGCCGCATTAATAGCAGACCAGATAGCCGAGTACGCAGACTTCTTCTCCTTTGGTACCAACGACCTTACCCAGACCACATTTGGATACAGCCGTGACGACGCAGAGCACAAGTTCCTCTTCCAGTACATTGAGAAAAAAATATTAAAGGACGACCCGTTTGAGACACTGGATGCGGATGGTGTAGGCCAGCTCATAAAAATTGCTCATGACAAGGGACGTTCTGTAAAGAGTAACCTGTCACTGGGTATATGCGGCGAGCATGGTGGAGACCCAAGGTCAATAGACTTCTGCTACACGGCAGGCTTAAACTACGTAAGCTGCTCACCATACAGGGTACCTGTAGCAAGATTAGCAGCAGCCCAGGCCACAATCAGACATAAGTAATTCAAAGATAAACTAAAGGGAGTATCGCAGACCACTTCACAGTAGCGCTGTGACACTCCCTTTGCCATTAATACCTGTCTGTTACTACACCCAGAGAAGATGCCTTTATAAACGATAGGTTGTATAAGGATTTTAAACTATTACTATCACCTGTAACCACAACACCCTGCACCCTGATGTCACTCTCCGTTATCTTGCCATCCTTGCCGGCGATATTGTTAAAGACCCTTGTAAACTCCCATTTATATCTTGTGTCATACTCTTTACCATTTTCCAGCGCCCCTACAAACCGGGAGACAGGGTCGGGTATCTCTTTACCAGTTTCATCATACGCCTTAATGCCGTATGCCGTCCTTTCAGACCGCACGCTGGCAGGTACATCAACAATTTCCCCTGTGCCTTCCTGCTTTATCTTACGCGGCTTGGATTCCTCCTTTTCCTCATCACTCTGGTCGTCAACCCAGTACCATGCCACTGTGACATCTTCAGGTATCATCTTCCTGACCTCATCAATGCTATATGCCCTGTCAAAAGAAAGCGCCATCTCCATATACTTATCCGGACCTATCTTGTCCAGCAGGCTCAGGTCATTTTTATAATCCTGATATTTTATATACGGGTAATAAAAAACCATCTCCCTCTGGCCAAGCACATTGTACTTGTTATATTTCAAATCATCTGTATCATAACTCGTGCCAAAAATTATCGGCGACTCTGTACCTATCAAATCCCCGTAGTCCGATTTAAACGGCCCGTATACATAGCTCTTTTCGCCTGTATATACAATCTTGTCTTTGAGTATCTTATATGTCGCATATTCGTCCCGCCCGCCAAACAGGCTGTGGTACCTCCTCACCTCTCCTATATAGGTGTTTGGCGCCGAAATATAATAGAATTCTGACACAGCAATCTGAATGGGCGTTTCATATTCGTACGCCATTGCCTGGCCGAAATATATCACAGCAACAGACATCAAGCACACGACAATTATACTGATAATCACATTTCTCACTATAGAGTAAAACTTCGCCTTTCTTACGGCCTTTTTAAGCTTATCTTCTTTAAATCCCTCAAAGATCTCATCAACATCCCTGTCATTATTTTCCCTCTTGTCTTTCATTCAGCCATCTCGCCTCCCACAATTGTTTAAATCTGTTTCTGGCCCTGTAAAGATAGACCTTTACCTTATCCTCACTGTACCCATAGACATCGGCAATATCTCTATAGGAAAAATTCATGGTATACTTTAAGACAAGTAAATCCCTGTATTCAGGCTGCAGCATGGCAAGGGTGCTTTTTATCTCCCTGCCCTTTTCATTGGTTAAAAAGATATCCTCAGCACTTTTAGTAAACATGCCGATAACATCCAGATTGTCAATGTCTATTTCCTGCCTTCTCTTCTTCCGGCCATATATTGTATAATAGTCGTTAATAGCTACCTTAAACAGCCATGCCCTGACCCTGTCGCTGTCAATAGAGTCAATATATTTTAGTGCCTTATACAGGGTTTCCTGAGCAATATCTTCAGCATCCTCTATGGAAACACCCATTTTGAGCAGAAACTTAAATACTATCTTTATCTCATCAATAAGGAGTTCTTCCAGGCTTTTATCACTCATACCTCACCCCCTATTCAGCATGCTGCAGCAGCCAAAGTTCACTTACATCAGCCTTCCATAATATATAACCGATTGACGGTCAAAAAGTATACAGCACTCACTGATAAAATTTTACCATCAGCAGAAAACATATTTCTTACAAAAACACCCTGCAATGAGCTTGCAGGGTATAACCCAATAATTTTTTATTAATTAAAACCTGCTTCATATTTTCCACCTTTCTTTATTTGTCCAACTTCCGTTTTTCAGGCATCCTGTCAAATGTGCTTTTAAATTATGTATCCAGAACAGGCCAGCTAAAAAAACAGGTCCTGCTGAATAAAAGCATTAAAACATTGTGATAAACCCCAGCAGTATCAGGATAATACCAGGTAAGTACTTGAGCCTTTCATTCTTTGCTGCTGTTACCCCTTTCCCGATATATACACCCAAATGTAGGAAAAACATATTAAAAATTCCAACCGCCACAGGAAGCCCGACAAGCGGCATACCTTCCATGGAGGCACCAAGGCTGGCTCCAAAGGCATCCATTGCCAGAGCTATGCCAAGGAAGGCTGCCTCCACAGTGCTTATGGTGCCAGAATTATCCAGATCGGCTTTCAATGGCTGCTCAATAACCTTTACTGTTATTTCTATAAAATTCAGCCTGATAGTGAGCAATTCAGCTTCTTTCTGGCCTGCCTGCCCCTCCTTTATCGCTGATGTTAAGACGTATATGCCAACCCCTATCAATATAATGGCGCCCAGCATCTTTGCAGCTTGTGGATTTAAAAAAACGGCCAGGCCACTTCCAATATACATACTTATAAATGTTGCCATGCTGGATATTAAACTGACGGCCAAGAGCGGCACAAAGGGGATGGCAATCCCCCTCATACCATACGAAAGGCCGACGCAGAGGCTATCTATGCTCAATGCCAGGGCAAGTATAACCATAAACTCCAAGTTGCACACCCCATTTACTATAAAGCTATTTTCATATTACGCCTAAGGGTGTTATCTTGTGATTAAACTATTATGCAAAAGGCCTGCCTCTCGGCAGGCCCTTTGTCTATCTTGCCACACCTTCCTTTCTATTCTTGCCAGTAAGTACTCCATAGGTCTGAAGTATTAATAGTATAGCTAGGATAAACAGCAGGACAGCAAATACCACCAGTATATAGTTACCAGAGGCAATATTAGACTGAATCAAAAGTGCAAGGGCTGTCAAAGTAACTATGAACATAAATATCATAGGGATTATAAGCATAGTATTGTTCCTCCTTGCATTGGCAAGCCATGCAGCCACAGCCAGCAGCGCAACTGCTGCAAGGAGCTGATTAGCAGCACCAAATATAGGCCATATAACCTTCCAGCTTGTAAACGCAAGAACTACTGAAAGTACCACTGTAATTATAGAGGCAACATACCTGTCACTAAAGAATTTTGCCACAGGGTTAGAAGATACCACTATCTCTCCAGACTCTGATATATTCTCAAAGAACTCCTGGAAAGCAAACCTTCCAAGCCTTGTAGCTGTATCCAGTGTAGTCATGGCAAAGGCAGAAACAGCCAATGCAGCAAATGTTTTCCCTACAACCTGATTTACACCAAAGCTAGTCATAAATGTACCTAATCCATCAGCAAATACATTAGTGGGACCAAACTTCATAAGCTCTGTAAATTTATCCCCCGTAAGGTATGCAGCGGTTATCGTTGCAATTATGGCCAGAGCACTTTCAATCAGCATCGAGCCATAGCCTATTACCTTGGCATCTCCTTCTCTGTCAAGTTGTTTTGCTGTGGTACCAGAGGCCACCAGTGAGTGGAAACCCGATATAGCACCACAGGCTATGGTGATAAACAGCATCGGAAATAGATATTGCGTACCCACCTTAAAGCTTGTAAACGCTTGAAGTTGAATCCTCGGGTTATAAAGCAGTATACCAATAACACCGCCAATCATCATTCCATAAAGAAGAAAAGAGTTCAAGTAGTCCCTTGGCTGCAGGAGTATCCACACGGGCATGACAGAAGCAACTACAATATATACAGCAAGGATGATTATCCATGTGGTCTTAGGCAGGGACAGCGGGGCTATATAACCTATCCATATACATAACACCAAAACTGCCACACCCAACACGGTACTCAAGCCAAGTGACGCATTTCTCCTGTATACACTAAAGCCAAAGGCTACAGCAAGGGGTATAAACAAGAGAGAGGCTGTAGCTGCCTGCGGTGTTGCAACAAAGGTATCGGCAACTATGTTTGCAAAGGCTGCTACTATAAGTACCAGTGTCAACCAGGAAAACAAAAGGAACAGCCTCTTTGCTGTCAAGCCAACATTCACCTCTATGATATCACCTATGGACTTGCCCTTATGCCTCAATGATGCAAGAAGTGAACCAAAATCATGGGGCGCTCCCATGAATATGCCGCCTATAAGAATCCAGAGTGTTACTGGCACCCAGCCGAATATGGCAGCCTGGATAGGCCCGTTTATAGGACCTGCACCGGCTATGGAGGCAAAGTGATGGCCCAGAAGGACAGGCGCCTTTGCCGGGGCATAGTCCACTCCATCATACATGGTGTGTGCCGGTGTATCCTTGTCCGGCTGAAGTCCCCATTGCTTTGCAAGCCAACCGCCATAAAAGATATAAGCCAATACGAGTAGAATAATAGCACCTACAAGCAAAATTACTGCACTCATAAAAACATTTCCCTCCCTTTATTATAAATAATTGGGCTTTGGCATCGGAATCATAAAATCCTTTATCACCTCTCTTCCCTTCCTGTTTGCCGCCACCCTATTGGAAGCAAGGTCAACAGCTAAAAGCCTTATTTCTCCCCATCCTTTTATCCCAAACATGTAGTATCTTGTATACCTGTAACTTTTGATAAATTTCTCTACATCCCTGTTAATACCTCTGTCAGTTACCATTACTCCAGTCAATATGGTGCACATATGCTCCGTATGCGGTTTAATGAGGACCTCGACCTGCTCTTTCAACCATGTGCCAAACTCTGCTGCATTATCAAGCCTTAGATCTTCATAATATTTCACGAGCCTGTACTCATGGGTCTCGTATGCATCCAGCACATCTATCAAAAAGTACCTCTCATTCCTCATATGAAACTCTGCATATATATCTAGAAGCTGGCCATCCAGCTCGTGGTCTCTGTATACATCATAATAGACACTGTGTCTTTTCTCTAACAAGTCCAGATATTCATCCTTTCCCATCTGTATGCACCCCGTCAAAGCAATTATTTTCCTTTTTATGTATTCTACTTTATATATTCTACATTGTAGCGGGAATTCCTGCATTTTTAAAAAATAAAAATCAATTTTGCTTATTCATTTTGTTTAGTATTTGACATTATCTTATGTATACAAGAAGACCATGGATACAAAAACCGCCTCTCTTTGAGGCGGTACTTCGTGCTACAGCATTTTATGCTCTTATTATACTGCGTCTGAGGTTCTGGACAGCGTTATAAAATTGGGGTATAAGTGATATTGCAAAGCATATGGCAACCTCCGTGCCTATTATGGACCCGTTGACCGCTATGGAGTAAGCAAAAGGGCTCATCCCCGGAGGCGCATATGAACCGAAAAATATAACACCGGAGAGGAAGTGAAAGAAAAACCTCCCAAAGCCCCCTACCAGTATTCCCAGCCTGAAATTATCCTTAAAAAATCCGGCCAGGCCAAGCGCTGCAAAGGGCAGTGGGTAGTCTAAAAGCACCTGTGCCCAATGAAGTATATACGGGTCCTGTATGAGTTGAAGTATACCGTATGCAGCTCCTGCCGTGATACCCGCAACCGGTCCAAAATAGTATGCATATATAAAGAGCGGCAGCATACTGCCGGGGGTTATAGACCCTCCCTGCGGCCAGTGGTAAAACCTGATATAGGATAGAAGAAATGAAATTGCTATGCAGACTCCTCCATACACGATGGTCCTTGTGTCAAACTTGAGCCTGTCCCTGTAGAAATGGAACAAAGCCGCTGCAGCTACCAGTATTAAGAGAACAGCAATGGTTGCAGAACGGATCTCTGCAAAATCACCAAATATTGATGCAAGATAGTTTAACATAAAAAAGCCTCCTTTCGAGGCCGTGCCGCTAAATAAAAAACCGCAACCTGTAGGTTACGGCGGAAACCCGCTTTCCCTACGCCAGCATTACCTGGACAGGTTCAAGGGGTCCGTAGAATACTCTACGATCTCAGCATAACGCTCCCCCAGCGGACACAGTCTCTTAAATTTTCAACACTTATTATAATACACTATAATACAATATTCAATAACAAATAAGTAACTTTTATCCTTAAACCTCCTGCTTTCGCAGTACTGATATCACCTTCTGCTCCATGGTGGCCTCTTTATCTCTCCTGTCATCAATACGGAGGGTAGTAGAGACCCTCAATGCCCCCTTTTCAAAGGGTACCTCATGCATCCTCATAACCACATCCACAATCTTATGAACGTCACCCTCTATTACTGTACCCATGGGCGTGAGCTGATACCTTATATCCTTCTCTTTTCTCAGTACATCTTCACAGGCAGCCACATAGCTGGAAAGGCTTGTAGAGCCTGTACCAAGTGGTACTATTACAACCTCAGCTATGGCCATATCTATCCCTCCCATTATATTTAATAAATTAAGCCTTTGCATAACTTGAAACCTTTATCTTTACTGCATTTCAAGTTATTAAAAGTCTTTATAACCCCTGTTTTTTGTAAGAGTTTGTCTTCGTCTTATCTAAACATATCAAGTAACCAATGCCCAACAAAAGGTTGTATATTTAAAGCAATTGAACCTCAAGTGAATTTGTGATATTATAGTATGTAGTGTGCGCCTGTAGCTCAGTGGATAGAGCGTCTGACTCCGGATCAGAAGGCCGCAGGTTCGACTCCTGTCAGGCGCACCAGTATTTAACCGCCTACTTATTTTCCCTCTTCTTTTTCTTCGACAACTTCCTCCAGTGTCTTCCACGGCAGGAGGGCGCATTTCACACGCGCTGGAAAGTCAGCTACCCCGGCAAGGGCCTGGGCATCACCCAGGTCATCCAGGTTCACATCTTTCTTATAGAGCATGTCCGTAAACTCCTGTATGAGTTTTTTAGCTTCCTCAAGCTTTTTGCCTTTTATAAGGTCTATGAGCATGGATGTTGAGGCCTGGCTTATGGCACACCCCTGGCCTGTAAATGAGGCGTCCTTTATGACATCTCCATCCATCTTCAGGTAGATGGTGATGACATCGCCACAGAGTGGGTTGTGGCCCTTCTCCTCTATATCGGCATCCTCCATTTTCTTCTTATTTGGTGAATTCTGATAATGCTCCAGTATTATCTCTGAATAAAGCTGATTTAGCTCCATTTAAACCACTTCCTCACATTTTTCAAGCTCTCTATAAAGGCATCAACTTCTTCTCTGTCGTTATAGATATAGAAACTTGCCCTGCATGTGGCCGGTACACCTAAATATCTCATAAGGGGCTGTGCACAGTGATGTCCGCTTCTTATGGCTATCCCATCCTGGTCCAGTATAGTGGAGACATCATGGGGGTGAATATCAGCCACGTTAAAGGATATGACCCCTCCCCTGTCTCTTGTGTCCAGGGGCCCGTATATCTCTACCGAGTCTATCTCCCTTATCTTTTCCAGGGCATACTGTGTGAGCTCTAACTCATGATTGCGGATATTGTCTAACCCTATGCCTTCAAGGTATTCTATGGCAGCCGAAAGTCCGACAGCCCCCTCTACATTGGGCGTACCGGCCTCAAATTTTAAAGGTGGCTCTGCAAAGGTAGACCTGTCCTCGTAGACCTCGTCAATCATTTCGCCGCCTCTCAGGAATGGGGGTATACTGCTTAAGAGCTCTTTTCTTATATATAGGACACCAATACCCATAGGGCCCAGCATCTTGTGCCCCGAAAAGGCAAAGAAGTCACAGCCTATGCTCTTTACATCTACCTTCATGTGCGGCACGCTCTGGGCTCCATCTATGAGGACCATGGCACCTGCTTTGTGAGCCATCTCTGTAATTTCTTCAACGGGGTTTATGATCCCCAACACGTTGGAGACATGCTGAAGCGCCACCAGTTTTACCTTGCCTGTTAGCATCTCTCTAAAAGAGGACATATCCAGCCTGCCCTCTTTGTCTAAATAGACATATCTCAGTCTGGCGCCCTTCTTATCCGCTACCATCTGCCATGGAAGCATATTGCTGTGGTGTTCAGCCACGCTCAGTATTATTTCATCTCCCTCGCCTATATTCTCCATTGCCCACGTATATGCCACCAAGTTTATAGACTCAGAGGCATTCCTGGTGAATATAACAGTGCTTTCACTACCTGCATTGATGAATTTAGCCACCCTGTTCCTCGCCTGCTCATAGGCGTTGGTGGCCAGGCCGCTCAAGTAGTGAGCGCTCCTGTAGACGTTGGCATTCATAGATGAATAATAATTCTCTATAGCCTTTATGACAGACTCCGGTTTCTGCGTGGTGGCCGCATTGTCAAAATATATCAAGTTCTTCCCATAGGGCTTTATCTGCAGAACTGGAAAGTCATCCCTTATCTTTCTGGCATCTATCACCTTATAAGCCTCCTCTTAACAGCTTCCTTTACAGACTCTCTAATCTCATCGTCAGGTATAACATCAATCACAGGGTTGAAACTGGCCTCAACCAGAAGCATCCTGGCCTCATCAAGGCTGAGCCCTCTGCTCATCATATAATAAAGTGTATTTTCATTGAGCTCACCACAACTGGCAGCATGTCCGGCCTCCACATCCTCCTCGGCACATTTCAGGGCAGGTATGGCGTCAGACCTTACTGACCTGTCCAGGAGAAGCACACTCTCTTTCTCATTGCCTTTAGACTTTTTTGCCCCTCTCCTTATATCCAGGTCGCCCCTGAACACTGAATAGGCCTCATCCTTTAGTGCCCCCCTTATATCTATATCACTCACTGTATTTGGTGCAATGTGGTAAACCTTAAATGACATATCCAACCCTCTCTTACCATCAAGAAAGAATATGCCCTTTGCCATGTTCTCAGAGCCTGGATTCTCCATATATGATGTATAGTTTACCGCGCTCTTATACGAGCCCATCTCTATGACAGTCCAGTTTATCGATGAGTCCCTGCCGGCTATCCCTATTATTGAGTCAAAATTAAATGATGCATCTGAAAGTCTCTGAAGCTTTATCAGATTTATTTTTGCACCTTCCTTTGCCACAACCATTGTTATGCCATTATGGAAAGAATAGTCCTCCGTAACACCATTATAGCCTATTATTATATCCACACTGCTGAAAGGCTCCGCTATGATCACATTATGGTCTATGATGACATCGCCCGACGACATATAATTAACCATTACAGGTTTCTTGCTGTTAAACCCCTGTGGCACCTTGATAAATGCACCTGTATTAAAGTATGCCCCTGCCATGGCTGTGAATTTAGGGTCTACACCAAATGCCCTGTCTTGAACCAGTTCTCCAATCTCATCGTCGGAAACGTCCATTATATTTCTGACCGATACATCTCTACTTTCTATCTCCATTTTATCATAATTCTTGAACTCTGGAATTACAATGCCATCCAACTTTAACCTCTTCCAGTTTGGCATGTCAAGTTCACTATATGTCTTCTGGTTTGTCTCCCTGTATTTCTCCATCAAGCTGCTCTCCACCAGTTTTGCCATTCCCCTACCTCCTAACCTATACTGCCTTCCATCTCTATATTTATGAGCCTGTTTAGTTCCACAGCGTATTCTAACGGCAGTGAACCGGATATAGGCTCCACAAATCCCTTGACTATCATTGCCTTAGCCTCGTCCTCTGAAAGTCCCCTGCTCATGAGATAGAATATCTTGTCGTCACTTATCTTGCCTACCTTTGCCTCATACCCCATATCCACACAGTCGTTTTGCACCTCTATTATGGGCAGGGTATCAGAACGGGATATATCGTCCAGCATAAGGCCCTCACATTGCACTGTAGTCTTTACTCCTGTGGCCATGGGTCCCACTTTCAAAAGCCCCCTGAAATTGGTTATACCGCCATCCTTTGACAGGCTCTTTGATACCACCTTGGAAGAGGTATTGGGGGCTAAGTGAATCATCTTGGATCCCGTGTCTAAGTGCTGGCCCTTACCTGCGAAAGTAATACTGGTGAATTCAGAGGAAGCACCCTCTCCCCTTAATATGGATGCTGGATAAAGCATGGTCTTTTTGCTGCCAAATGACCCGGACACCCATATCATGCTGGCTCCCTCATCCACAAGTGCTCTCTTGGTATTCAGGTTATAGGTATTCTTGCTCCAGTTCTCTATGGTCGAGTAACGGAGCTTGGCGCCCTTCTTCACATATAACTCCACACAACC
Organism: Calorimonas adulescens; assembly: GCF_008274215.1. Classification (NCBI taxonomy): domain Bacteria; kingdom Bacillati; phylum Bacillota; class Clostridia; order Thermoanaerobacterales; family Thermoanaerobacteraceae; genus Calorimonas; species Calorimonas adulescens. The sequence goes on from NZ_VTPS01000008.1 coordinate 79,422, forward strand.
CGCATGGAGGTTGGATACCGAATACTGAGGTGCTGAACAGCCCTCTATATAATGGGCTTCTGCACCTTCATCAACTATGATGAGGGTATGTTCAAACTGGCCTGTCCCTGGCGCATTCATCCTGAAGTATGCCTGCAGGGGAGTCTCAACCTTTACCCCCTTTGGCACATAGACAAAACTCCCACCACTCCATATGGCACCATGAAGCGCGGCAAACTTATGATCGGTTGGCGGTACACATTTCATAAAGTACTCCCTTATAATATCAGGATATTTTTTTAAGGCTGAATCGAAGTCCTCAAATATGACCCCTTGCTTCCCAAGCTGCTCTTTTATATTATGGTATATCACCTCTGAGTCAAACTGCGCCCCAACACCGGCCAGATACTCCTTCTCTGCCTCGGGTATGCCCAGTCTGTCAAAGGTTTCCTTTATATCCTTGGGTACATCATCCCACGTCTTTGCCTTTTCGGCGTCCGGACTGATGTATGCCACAATGTCATCAATATTGAGTTCACTCAGGTCCACACCCCACGCAGGCATTGGCTTGCTGTTATATATCTCCAAGGACTTCAGGCGAAACTCCCTCATCCAGTCCGGTTCGCTCTTGAGAGATGATATTTCCTCTACTATTTCCCGTGTGAGGCCCTTTTTTGTCTTATGCCTGTATTTTACTTTTGCCTTTATGTTATATCTGGAAAAGTCTATATCATTTATTACAGTTTTAGCCATGCTCTCACTCCCTTTTAGATGAGCTCTTCTGCTCTTAATGCCTCATAGCCGGTCTCCTCCAGCTCTTTGGCTAAAGAGCTGTCCCCACTCTTCACTATCCTGCCATCCATCAGTACATGTACAAAGTCAGGCTCCAGGTAATCCAGTATGCGGTTATAATGTGTCACTATAAGGATTGACATATCCTCTGTCTTTACCTTCTTTATAGACTCAGCCACTATCCTCAATGCGTCTATGTCAAGCCCCGAATCAATCTCATCCAGCATTACAAGCTTTGGGTTTAGTACTGCCATCTGCAATATCTCAGCCTTTTTTTTCTCACCACCTGAGAAACCCACATTGAGATACCTTTCTGCATATTCATCCCGCATCTCTAAAAGCTGCATCTTCTCTTTCAAGAGCTTCTTAAATCCAAGTATGGACTGATTTTTACCGGTAACAGTATTCAGTGCTGTCCTTAAAAAGTTCTCCAAGGTAATGCCATCTATCTCCTCAGGATATTGGAATGAGAGGAATATACCCCGCTTTGCCCTCTCGTCCACCTTCATACTTATTATATCTTCTCCCTCAAACAGGATAGAGCCACCTTCAACTTTATAGGATGGGTTTCCCATAATAGTATTGCAAAGAGTGCTCTTGCCGCTCCCATTGGGTCCCATTATGGCGTGTATTTCACCCCTGCCTATGCTAAGGTTAATCCCCTTAAGGATTTCTTTTCCATCTACATTCGCTCTCAAATCCTTGACCTCTAAAAGCATTTTATCCATATACTTCTCCTTTCAATCCTAATTCCAAGTATTTTACTATGAATTCCTATTTATTTTATATCATATTAACGACAGAAATACAAGTATTTTAGTTGGAATTTGCATTTAACACATAAAATAATTAAGATATTAAATAATAATGACTTGTAGGTAAACAACGCTAAATGTGGTATAATATTAATATAAACAAAATGCTGCTGTAAAACTTAATAACATGGCATATAACATTGAAGCAGTCGATGGTACTTTATAATAAGTTGCGGAATAGGTCTTACGAATAAATATAAATCTATTAGCATATATGCCTCGAAAAATAAAAACAATAGTATTTTTATGTTAAAACGTGTATCAGGTTTTCTAATGTTAGTGCCATGTCATTACGGGTCTACTGCAGCAGTATTGAATAAATATAAAAGGGAGGTATGAATATGGCTGATTATTTGTCCAGAGGAGCTTCACCGTTCTCTACGGAGGAGTGGGCTTCCATTGATGCGGCAGTAGTAAATGCTGCAAAGACGGTGTTGGTAGGAAGAAAGTTTATCCCACTCTTCGGCCCTGTAGGAGCAGGTACATTTGTTGTGCCAAAGGACAAGCTGGTAGAAGGCGAAGGCAACATAATAGGCAGCAGTGGCAAGACCTTTATACCATTAAACACCCTGTACAGGGATTTTGTATACCCGTGGAGAGACATACAGTTTTTTGAAGAAAATAATCTCCCCCTGGACACCAACAGGGCTTCATATGCCGCTACCCTCCTTGCAGCAGAAGAGGATAAGCTGATTTTTTATGGAGATGATTCAAGGGGCATAGAAGGTATACTTAATGCCAATGGAAAACTGGAATACGCTATAAGCAACTGGCAGGACGGCAGTGCATACGATGATATTGTGAATGCTCTGGCCCTCTTGAGAAGCAAGTATATGGTCGGCCCTTACGTGCTTGTGGTAAGTCCTGTACTATATGCGGCGCTTAACAAGACATATAAAGACACCCCGTATCTAGAATCTGAAAGAATAGAAAATCTTGGTGTTAAGATATACCAATCTCCTGTATTAAAAGACAACGATGGATTTATCGTATCCACCGGCAGTCAGAACATGGACCTTGTCATAGGCCAGGACATGATAACATCATTCCTTGAGACTACAGATATGAACCACTACTTCAGAGTATTTGAAATAATAGGCCTGAGGGTCAAAAATCCTGAGAGCATTGTCGCTCTTAAGTATAAGGGGGAGGTATAGAAATGGCATACGGAAATGGAGATGTAAAAGGGAGCGGTTACAAGACCGAGGGTTTAGAACAGTTCCTCATCTGGGTGAGAGAAGATATTGCCGGGGAGATTGATGCAATAGACAACTACCAGTATCATATAGACTCCATTGATATACCTGAAATCAAGGAAATCTTATCGCATATAAGGGATGAAGAAAAAGAGCACCTTGCTGAGCTGACAAATCTCCTGAGGAGGTTTGACACCGTACAAAATCTCAAGTTTAAAGATGACAACTTTGCAGAGGGTACAAAGTCTGAAGAGGCCTCAGGCGGGTTTACTGTAGGAAACGCTTAAAAACAAGAGCTGCTGGAAATTCCAGCAGCTCTTGTTTTGCATAATGTACTGCAGATGTTCTACTTATCTGGTATAATTAGATATATAATTTCTGAGCAATTAATTTACAGGGTATTGCTCTTAAATGTTATATATTCAATGCCAGATAGGCCCTTGCATTTAATCTTAGATGTACGAGTGAGGTGACACCTTTGAGTGCGTTCCTTATAAAAGGCCCGGCCGGAAGCGGCAAAACCACATATCTTAAAGAACAGTACCTGAAACTTACAAAAAAACATATCAGAACTGATGAGATACTCTTTATCACATTGAATAAGCCCAATATGAACCATATAAAACGCAGTGTGGAACTTGATACAGATACCTCTACGTGTATAACCACATTCCCAAGGTTTGTGAGCGATGAGCTTATGCTCTTCTGGCCTGTAGTCTTAAAAAACTGCACCAAAATCGAGGCAAAGAACCCACATCCGATACTCATTGATACATTGACAGCCCATGAAATAATGCGTGAGATTGTTGAAAGGATGCAAAAAGAAGGAGGATTCCCAGATATCAAGGCCACATCGGACAGCATATCCCTGGAGGTCATGCATAACTTTTCCAGGGCAACTTCCTGCCTCATAGACTATCATGAAATTCCAGACCTCCTGATTCAGGCCCACCCCGACAAAAATCCGACGGCCTTTAAGGATATGGGTGCTGCCTTATGCGAATACATAGACCTGCTCTTGAGCCATGGGTTTATTGATTATGGCCTGAGCCTGTATCTATATAATAACTGCTTAAGGGACACAGAGATATATAGAGAAAGGTTTAAGGAAAGATTTAAATACCTCCTGGCTGACAATCTTGAAGAGTCCAACCCCTCTGTGGTCTCATTCATATCTTCATTCCTGGATTGGTTTGAGGAGGCATACCTTGCCTTTTCCACCGATGGGGGTTATTCTGTGGTCCTTGGTGCCTCTCCTGATTATACATTAAAAGAGTTAAAGGAAAGATGCAATATAATAGAACTAAACAACTACTATACATCTTCAGATAGCCTTCTGTCACTGTCCGGCGCCCTGCAGGCAAATATAGAGGGCGGCAGGGCAGTTACCGTATCTTCCCCGGTAAGTCTGGTTGAGTGTGAATACAAAAGTGAGATGATAGACTCCGCTGTGGATGCAGTAAAAAAACTTATTGCAAAGGGATTTAAGCCTGGAGAGATTTCTGTGATAGCCCCTTATCTGGACCCGGTCTCTGAGGAGTTGCTGGTATCAAATCTTTCTGCTTTGGGATTGAGGCCCTTTCCCCTTACAAATACCGGAAGACTAATAGACCAGCCATTTATAAGAAATATTGTTACCCTGACAATGCTGGCCCACCCATGGTGGGGCATAAACCCAAACCACAGCGACCTCAAGGATACTTTTTGCGCCTGTTTTGACATGGACCCTGTAAGGGCTTCTATACTGGCCAATTTTGTAGAAAGCAAAAAGTCTCTGACATCTCTCGACAATAAGACCACTATGAGGATAGGCTTTGGCAGCAGAGAAAAATACGAAAAACTGCTCGACTGGCTGAGCCAATATAACGAAGAGGTGCCAATAGATTCTTTCTTAAAAAAACTCCTCTGGGACTATCTCATACCACTGCCCACAACAAGAGAAAACATAGTGGCTACCAGGAGACTTATAGACATGGCCTCAGGCTATATAAAGATAATGGAGGTAATACGGCCTGGTGAAATGTATGGCAGAGATTTTGTCATTGCGATAAAGCGTGGTATAAAGGGTATCGAGGTTTTGGAAGAAAGGCCTGAGGATGCTATTGTTATAGCTACGCCCTACTCCTACCTGATGAACCCTATTTTCTCAAAAGCACAAATATGGCTTGACGCCTCTGACATAGACTGGGAAGATCCGGATATAAGACCTTTATCCAACCCCTATGTGTTCCTCCCGGGGTGGAAGGGTACCTGGACTCCAGCAATAGAGGATATGTATTCCAGGCTTATGCTCTCCAAGAGGATTGTCAATCTGCTGAAACGGTGCAGTGAGAGACTCATAGTAATAAACTGCCGTCTTTCATCAAGATTTACAGAGCAGGGTGGTATGCTTATGGAATACATACAGAAGACATGCAGGATCGTACCGTAGGAAGTCTATAAAGAATGATAGCAAGCATTAAATGCAACCTTAGAGTGAGTCTATTATACTCTTGATGAGTGGCAAATGAAGCCAGGGCATCTGGCATGGACTTAAGAGGCCGACGCTTAAGGTTTATGACGCCGAGTGGAGGCGTACCCGGCTAAATAGCAGCCATGAATCATTAGAGTATCAAGACGAACGACCAGGTGCATGGATGCTGCTATCATTCGTAGCACGCTTCTTACATCCAAATACATCTAGGAGGATCGGACAATGAAGCTAAGAAATGACCTAAAGGAATTTTTAACATATTATAGAGGCGGGAGGCTGGCTATACCCTCAGTACCTGGGGCAGGGAAAACAACCCTTCTTTCACACCTCACTGCCCACATAATTGAGACAGAGGCTGATGCGCGGGTCTTGATAGTTACATACATGAATTCTGCAGTGGCCAACTTCAAACAGCGCATAGACAGCCTTTTAAAAGAAAAGGGTATACTTGTGAGAAACTACGACGTCATGACCCTCCACTCATTGGCATCCACCATAGTTAAGGAGAGCCCCGCATCCCTCGGCCTGGCCAAAGACTACAACATACTGGATGAACTGGAATGCATAAACCACCTGAAGACGGCCTTTGAGGCATGGCTCTCCACTCACGAGGATATCTTTTACTCAAAGCTGCTGGTCAGGGACTTCTATACCCCAAAACGTATAGAAACTATCAAGAAGAACTTCAGGGAAAGCTTCATAGCCGATGTCGGGAGGGCCATATCCCTCTTTAAAGGCAACAATATCACATCCTCAGACGCCATGTCATACATCCACCAGCTCCCTGAGGACTCATACCTCCGCTGGGCCTTTGAGATATACTCACTGTATCAGGACAGGTTAAGGCTCAACGGGGCTGTAGACTTTGACGACCTCATACTCCTGGCATACAGGCTGCTCACGTCAGAACACGAGATACTCTCAAAATTTCAGGACAGGTGGAATTATTTCTTTGAGGATGAGGCGCAGGACTCTAACATGCTGCAGGAGAAGATCTTAGAACTCCTCTCCCAGAAGTGCGGCAATCTGGTGCGTGTGGGAGACCCCAACCAGGCCATACTCTCCACCTTCACCATAGCAGACCCTAAGCTGTTCACCGAGTTTATCAACGCCAATGACAGAAAAGAGATAAAGACATCCGGCAGGAGCTCTATTGAGGTGATAAGGCTGGCAAACCACCTGGTAGAGTGTGTAAAGTCCCTCAATGAGTTTGAGAGTGTAAGGGACTCCTTAGAATACCAGCTCATAGAACCTGTAGCCGATGCCAACTTTAAAAACCCGGAAAACTTCAAATACGGCATAAGATTTTACGAATACGAGGATGAGGATGAAGAGCTGTCACACATTTGCTCTCTTGCCGCAAAATACATACAGCTCCATCCGGACAAGACTTGTGCAGTGCTGCTGAGGACAAACAATCAGGTGGAGTCCATGGTGGAAATATTCCACAATAATGGCATAAAGGCTGTGGAGGTATCCAGTTACCCTTTAGAGGACCTCATTACAAGGAAGATTTATTACTGTCTTAAATTTATTAACAGGCCTGAAAGGACAGATAACCTCATAGACGTACTCCGATATGTACTGGCACCTGAGATAAAAGATATCCACCCATTAAACATGTTTATCCATCGTTCCAGGGTTGAGGATATACTCTATCCCATAGACAGGATCCCTGTCCTTCCTGAGGACGTGGGCAATGAGGAGAAGGAGATCTTTTACAGGGCAATAGAGACAGCCAAAAAACTGATAGAGGCAGGCGATATGAGCATAGACAAGCTCATAATATACATCATGGACCTTTTGAGAGTAACAGGAGAGAGCAGGGCCATAGGTGAGGCAGTGGCGGAAGAGGCCAGGAAAAGGCTGTATGATCCTGGCTGGAGGATTGAGGATGTCATAGATGAGCTTGCCTCTCCCAAAAATAAGTATAACAACCTGGCATCGGTCTTTTATCAGAAAAAAGGTTTTGAGGCCAGGCCAGGCGAGGTAATGGTACTTACCTACCACAAGGCCAAGGGACTGGAATGGCATAATGTATTTATGGGTACTGTAGAAGCCAGAGACTTCCCCCTGCTTTTGACCCACAGCTTCATAGGCGAGACGTGGTATCTTAAAGAAGAAGAGAGAAACCCCTTCTCTTTAATAGAGGCAGAGTTTAAAAGCCTCATGGGAGAAAACGTAGACCCCGACTTTAAAAAACAGGCAAAGCTCAACATAATCTCAGAAAACCTGAGGCTCCTTTATGTAGGCATCACCAGGGCAAAGGAGACCCTGGTCATCACCAGCCACAGAAATGACAGATATGATAAGCCGTTGGATAACATGCTCTTTAAAAAGATATTCCATGAATTCATCCAAGAGGAGAGATTAAAATGGAAGATATAAAAAGGATGTATTTCAGCCAGACAGCCCTAAGGACATACATGAGTTGCCCCCTTAAATTTAAAAACAGGTATATAGAAGGCCTCTACTGGAATTTTGACTCACCTGCTGCAAGAGAAGGACGTGAATTCCACTTAGACGCTAAAAGGCATTTTTTGAACCTGCCGCTTTCAGGCCATAACGGTGATTTAATAGCCACCATGGCAGACTTCGTGCCTGTAGAGTCAGGGAAAGAATACCTGCCCGAATTTTCCCTGAGGCATAACAATGGAAATATAAAAATAATGGCTAAGTACGACCTTGTCGTAGTGGGTGAAACTGTAGAGATATACGACTGGAAGACAGAATCGGCCAGGCCCAATGCAGAAAAACTCCGGGATGACATACAGACAAGGTTGTACCTGTACACCATGGCAGCAGCCGGTAAGACAATAAAAGAGGACATAAGGCCCTCCGATATCTCCATCACGTACTTCAACCCGAGCTACCCCTCCTCACCGGTCAGGATAGATTACGACTCATACCGGTTTGAAAAGGACGAAATAAAAATATCCGGCCTTGTAAGCCAGATACTGAAAGACACCGAGTTTAAGCCCACAGATGACAGGAGAAAATGTGCATACTGTGAGTATAACAGGCTCTGCAACGGCAAACCCGTATCACTGGACAGCGTGGATGACCAGGACTTTGAGCTAAGCTGGGATGATATAGAGGAGATAAGCTTCTAAGTTGCTGCCCATCACACCTCTTTCTGCTCATGCGTTCTATCCTTATACTACTTTGTAGTATCTACCTTATAACCCTCTCATGTACAGGAAGATACAATAACAATTACCCATCACTTTAGAAATAGTTTAGAGGCACCACATAAGGTTCACCATCCTCGCTCACTGTACCCAAAAACCATGGTCCACTTGCTTTGGGATATTCATAACTCCGTCCTCTTTTATCACGTGATTGCTCTCCTCATTTTCCTATGCATACCTCATTCATCCAGTTTCATTAGTTGTTTGTCCTCTTTAACAGTTATGTTGCCTATCTTTTATGAGTTTGTGTCTTTTAAGATATTTTTCCATATTCCATCATCATGTACCAGTACTCCTTTGCTAACAGCCTCTATGGGGTTTCTTTTTCTGTATATAAACTTAAACTCATCCGTGGTATATCCTTTGGGTTCTATGGCATCAAAGACATACTCATACAAAAGCTCACCTCTATTCTTATAGCTTTTCGGTATCTTGTCAGATATAATTATTACGTCAATATCACTGCTCTCATTAAAGTTTCCCCTGGCCACAGAACCTATCACGATGGCACACATAGGACTAAAAATACAGCTTACATTTCGGGCATACTCAGTGGCCAGGCCTATAAGCCTTTCTCTCCATTCTTCTTCTCTCCATTGCTGTAATCATTATAACGTATCCCTCCACAAAATCCAGTATACTTTGAGCATATTGAATTGAAGTCATTACATTTCCTTCATCATTATATCCCTATACAAAATTAAATTATTTTTCTTACTTATAATCCTACAGTATACCACGTTATCCCTATTTTCCAAAATTTAATCATTCTGCTTATATAATATAATTACATTATTTACTAATTTCCATTCTCAAAGGCGTAAAAAAAATTATAAATTGCTATCAGCTTGTTAAAATAAGGCATAGCAATCACCATGCCCTATTTCAAGCCGGTAGGTCCAGGAAGAATTTCCCTGGATTTAAATTGCTCAAGTTCCATATAGTCGGTTTCTTTCGGTCCAGGGAACTTCAGCATCCTTAAAAGTATTCTCCTCCGTTCACCAAAAATATTCTTACCAATCCTCTTATTCATACAGTCTTCAAAGTCTTTTTTCAGTTCATCTATTTTACCGTCATCCTGCTTCTGGATCCAGCTCGTTAAAGACAGCGTAGAATATTTCTCTTTGATATTGTAAAGATATAAGACTGGCTTAATATCAACACTGCCACAACCCAACGGCTTTCCCAGACCAAGTTTATATTTGCAACCATCTGGGAGCTTTAATACCCATAAAAGCATTCCAAGTTCTTCATTTGACAGATTTTCAAAATAAACTTTAAATTCAAAGCTTATACCGGCAGATATTGCATCAAATTCAGTTTCAACATCTTTTTTCCCAGTTTTATTTTCAACATCTTTTACATAATTCTTATGCCAGTACAGCTTGTAACCTCTTATTACGGTTTCGTCAAAAGGTTTAGAGTTATAGTTCTTCAGCTTTCCTATATCATGCGTGTCCTGATTAAGATAAAGCTGATAGCTTGATGGTTTTGGGCTTCCCAATACAGAAACATGGTGTCTACTTACCACGTTCTGTTTATCTGCTAAACGTGCATCAGTAAATAAAACCCTCCCCTTGTGGGCTTTCTTACCCTCAGTGTAGCCAAATACAGACTCAACCATATCTGGCCTACCATCACCATGTAGTGGAATGTAGTCTCCTATTGAATATTTGTATGGTATTCTGAACATACCTGTGTGTCCAAAGAAATAATGTTTTTGTCCACTTTTGTCCTCATATTGTATATAAAAACATGGTATGCTTTCATTCTTATCTTGAGGTATTACTGAAAACTTATTCTTATTTATTTTATCTGTAATCGCCTCATTTTTATATAGCTCTATATCCTCTCCGCTTAATTCTATTGATGTACTCTCCAAATCCTCATCGGGGATTATCCACTGCATATGTTTTTTTTTCATACTGCCTGATATTATAAGCCATCCGCGCTCCCACCCTTCTCTTTTCTTAGTCTTTCCATCATCCAGCATTATTTCTTCTACTTTGGCATAATAAAGTTTCCGCTTTGAATGCTGGTGATCTTCTGGTTTTGTAGGTTTAAACCATATTTTATGCCTTGTAAATTCTTTGAGACAATTATTCTCCAGTTTTTTTATAGTATCATTTTCAATTCGAAAATATTGAACGTTATTAATTTTTTTAGCTGGAGTTATGTAATACTCACCACCATCTTCTTTAATGTATCCAGCACTCGCCTTTGTATAAAATCCAGTAAAGCCATCTTTACTCATCCTACCACTCATCAATCCAATGTAGTCTTTTGCCGAAGATGAGCTGCTCATGTCTCTGTAGAGCATCCTCTTATTTCTGTCAGTAAACTTCATTTTAGCAAAACTTATTATCTCACATAGTTCCCTTATCATACCTCTAATACTGCTTCCAGGTATTACAGGCTCTTTTGTGGCTTTGTCCACACAGAAAAATTCTACAGGAACAAATTTATCATCCCTATGCCTAATATATTCTTCCAATGTATATCCTGCCCTTATATAAAGATCCGTCAAGTTTGTCAAGGTACAGTCTATGTAACCGCTGTACCTATTGGGATAATATCTGTCCAGTCCCACGTCCTCAAAATAAGCAATACTATCTGACAATTTTACAAAATTATATGGAGCATGTGCTTTCCTTTCTTCTGGCAAATTAGAAATATGTTCTTTTAAGCTCATCCTCTATCCTCCTCACCACAATATCGCACAGCCTTCCACCTGAATAATACGCCTGGCCATCTTCATCATAATCAATGCTGTTCCTCACAACGAGCTTTACAACAAAATCATTATCAGGATAATCTATAGTAACCGGCACTGCATGTCTTATACCTCTGTTTTCCACTACCACAGTAAAGCCATTTATCACACCTCCATTTTTTCCTTTCCTCTGTCCCCACAACATGTATTCATGCTCTTCATAATCTTCCCCGTCTTTGGATACACTTCCATAAAGTTTGTTATCATTTTTTCTTAAAAACACCTCGCATTCCCGTCCAAAAATCCTGCATTCAATCAGTTTCTCATAATTAATTTCAGGTGAATTTTCTACAATTCCACTTGAAAAAGAAAATCTTCCATCTATCATTTTCCCCCACACAACCCCATCAAAGAAAAAGGCCAGCATATAGTTTGCGTTATATCTTAATCCTATGTCATTTATACTTTTTATCAAACTTTCTGTATCATTTATCTCATCTATATAAGAATCAAAGGATTTTGCATCCTTTAAATCATTCATTACTTTTCACCCCCAGACATTTTAAAAATGCATCCACATATTTATCAATCTTCTGCTGCTCAGAAAAATTAAACCCCTCATCTATATTTATTAACTCATCTTTCCTGCTGATTTTACCACTCATTCCTTTAAGCCTACCTCTTCCTATCCCACTCTCTCCTCCCACAGTCAAATCTCCTACCCAGAGGTCCCTTATAAGAAATAAAATTAACCCAATCTCATGATCCTTAGGCTGTCTAATCTCAATATTTACATTTACTCTTGTATCACTGCTACCATAAATAGGCATCTCATCGAATAGTGCCGTTTCTAACGCCCCACCAGTAAATCTGTCTATCTTTACCCTGTTAATAACTATTGGCTTCATTTGATTTTCTACAGTCGACTCATGGACAACTATTCTGCTTGCTTTGTCTTTACATCCAAAAAGTTCATAAACACCCAATAAATCAGCACCATACGTATTAAATATCCTAACTGCCCTTTCTCTTAGAACACCCGCCAGGCTTGTCCCGGGTATAACAGCTTTACCGCTGTCTGCAGAAACAACAGTATATTTATCAACACCTATGTCTGCATTTGGATAGTTTGTCCCAATGAGTAAAGACCCATCAACACCAAACTCACAAGAAAGCCTGAAAATATCTCTTTTATCATAAAAAGCCTTAATCCCCATCAATTCTTCCGAGCTTTTTCCGTTCTTCCATTCGTCAGATTCTCCCCTGTTATATAAAAGCCATTCACACAGACCAGAGGGTGTAGAAAGGTCCATAAGCTTAATTTCCCAGTTTGTAACCCGGCATCTTCCGTATCCCCTGTTCTTCTTATAGCCCAATGAAATCTCACCATTTTCGAATCCTTTCATTATAGTCGCAATTGCCCTCTTTTCTTCTTCATTGTCTAAAAAAACATCAAAGGCTATATCAAAACAAGCACCACTGTTTATAAATTCAGCATCATATTTCATGTCCCTTAAAGCTGTACCTGTCTCCGGATCTATCATAACACCATCCCTTATGGTTGGTGTATAACTGTAGCCATGTAAGTCATAAACCAATATTCTACTCTGATTTTTATTTTCATCGTCAACGTATCCGAAAATCTCATCAGCTATTGGGCAATCGCCTTTACTATGATAGTTGGTGGCATACGACACAAGATAATCCCTCATAGCACCAGCAATGGAACTTCCCAGTATCGTTGCACTGCCATCTATTGGATCAACAAGAACGGGATTATCGCTCCAGTCAGCATAAGAAATATCTCCACCGGTATGAAACGGCTCCTCAAATATGAGTTGGCCTTTTACTGCCAGATATTCACTCATTTCATTCACCACCCTTATTCTTTCTATAGAGTCTTTCCAATACCTTATCTATCAATATAACCTTAAAACCAGTTAATTCCTCCTCACTAAGCGATGGTGATATATCTTTAATTTTGACCTTCTCGACCCCAAGCAGGTTGGTGAATTGGTTTTCACTTTTGCCGCAGATGTCATCAATAAATTCTTTTACTCTGGCCTTTTTCAGACCTATAAATGTCTTTTCATACTGGTCCAAATACTTTTTATTTAGTCCTTTAAAATAATTGTTAATTTCATCATAAAGTTCAGAACCATTGCCAAACCTCCTCTTATGGAGTTGAAGACGCAGATTATTTAGCTGTGAATTAGAGATATCACCACCGTCAAAAGCTAAACTGGCAATATAACTTATTATTTTTCTTTTAATCCTCTCATGCCATATCCTTTTTAATATAACCTCAACATTTTTTCTTTCTTCTTCACTCATATCTGGTAATTCGTTATCCCTATATCTCTTACGCTCCCATTTTATCTTTTCTTTTTCTAATTCTTCTTTATGATTAGGGTTAAAAATCAATCGTCCAAAGCCTTCTTCCCTTCTTTCTCCTACCCCTTCATCCATCAGTTTATAAAGTCTATTAATATCAGGTTTTTGAGATGACCTGAGAACAAATGTGCTGCCGGCCTTTATTGCATTAGACTGTGGCAAATTCATACCCCATTTATTGTTGAAACCACCCACAATTTCTGTGGAGAAATACGCATCTATAATCTCTGTATCAACCTTAAGCAAATAGGAAACCAATTCGTTATCAATTTTTACCGTATTCCTACCATATCTGTCATATAGAATGGCATTACTTAAAAACGTCATTCTCAGTGGCTTCCCTTCCTCAATACTTTCCCAATCTAATCCATATACCTCATGCATATATTCGTATGAGTCCTTAAAGATACCTTTGATATTAATTTTACACATGCCATAACCCGCATACTTACCTCTCCCGAGAAAAACATTGTCTCCATCACTCATCAAACCTTTTACTATTTCTATGTAGTCATCGTTGCAGTAAACATCACCGTAAAATGTTTCACCTTCTTTGATTGCGCCATATCTGAACACGTTGCTGTAAGACTTTACCGCTTCCTCAACTTTAAGCCTTCTTTGATGGTGAAAATATTCCCTCATCTCAGGAGTATATATACTTAATATATCATCACTTACATGTACAAAACACTCACTAGGCAAGCTTTTATATCTTCTATCTTTTTTCTGCCGCCCACAAGAAAAATCGTACACTTTCAAATCATCATCTTCATCATAAAATAAGGAAATAGGAGCAGGTATAAAATATATTTCATTTTTATATGGATACAGGTTGGAAAACAGCACACTCCCATCTAAGAGAAATTTTATATCGTTATTTTTACCTGCTTTAATAAGCCTGTCTATAATCACACCTCTTACGGAGCTGCCGGTTATATAAGGCAAGGTCTCATTGCTGTTTACATCATCCCTGTATGTACTAATTATCACAGGTTCTATTGTCTCAATGGTATACAATATATGTCTACTCATCATCTCACCTTCTCAATAAAGGAGTTTAAATATTCGTCAGTTATCTCATTGCTTCCGTCCCATAAGGATACGCTAACCCGTCCTCTTCCTCTTGTCTTTGCAAGACCTATTCCTTTTATTGAAACCAAAGAAACCGTCAGGAGCTCCATGTCAAATACGGTTGGCTCTTCAACAAATACAAGGCTGGAACTAAGAAAATTACCATGAAGCAGCACCCTTGTTGTCCTTAATCTGTTCTTCTTCACTTCCTTTGTCTTTTGATCGACAGCAGTCTGTACTACAGTATTGGTTATCGCATTCTCTACCTCATCCGCAGTAACTCTGTTCTGGCTTATGGCAGCCATTAACCATTTTTCCACTTTTCCCGGAATAACAGCATTACATATATGCATAATACATCCATAAATACTGCCATGGCTTCCAAAAAGCCTCTGCCTTGATACAATATATTCTTCTAAAAAAGGATTTTTATATTGCCTTAAGCAATCTAAGATAAAGTCACACCTTTCTGTCATAATCCCTTTCAACGTTTTTCCTTTGAGCATTGGGAACCCATTACCATCATATTCCAAATCCATATCTACAAATCCAGCTATACCGTCTCCGCTTCCAAACGCGGCATCACTTAACACCTCAATCTTAATCTCGTAAGCTGTCATCATTGTCACCACCTATAGAAAAATACATATCCTTTAGTTCAATCGCATCAAAATATGGTGTTTTCCTGGCATAAAAACCTTCCTCAATATAATTTCTATAAACACCATTTTTAGAATCTGGGAGCTTTATACCGTAGTTATTCAAGTATGTCCTGGTAGAATCCTTGCCATCTCTTAGCATATTTCTAAGCCCTTTCACTTTGCTTCTGGGCCAGCCGTTCTCCTCAGAAAAATTGTTCATCATAGAAACAAAGTTTTCAAACTCCTTAGCCCTTTTGTTGTTTCCAACAAAAAATGGTCTAAAAATGAGTTCTTTATTCCCGCTGATGATACTATACTCTCTTTCCCTTATATCCTCTATATTTTTTGATCTGCTCCCCCTTATTATCTGCCAGTCAATGGCAGATGCCATTTTATCTTTTAACCCTTCATCTTCAAGGAATTTTTTTGAATTTTCACATAGCTGTTCCGCTATAAGATGTGCCATAAAGAAAGGATAATGTGCCTTAACTATTGCTACTCCGCCACAGGCATAAAATGGGTAGCCATCGGACAATTTCTCACTGGAGAGTTTAACCAGAAACTCTTTGCATAATGATACAGCTATCCTACCGTCGCAGACAAATGTCATGTCGTCCCCACCATAAACTATCGGGATAAATGGCATAAGCACATTATTCGCCTCATCCTCATATAATCTGAAAGTACAACCAGAAAACATATCTTTAAAATGCCACTCACTGTCCTTCTTTTCAATACATCCAATCAATTCCTTAATAACAGACTTCATTACATCAATCGATGCATCCTCAATACTCTCAGAAAAACTTCTTATTCTTTGGATATACTCCCTGTCATTTTTAGCATTTTTACCTATTTCCTCTTTTCTTCTGGACATTGAATTCCCATCAATGAATATCACACCTATATAGCTGTTTTCCCCTTTAGTCCTCCCTATCTTGTCAAAATTGTCTGGTATGTCATATCCATTGCGTTTTATTATTTTTTCGAGTCTTTGCTTTCCACTTTTATATGAAAGATATTTTTTCATAGCCACATCCGAAAGCTTCTTTAATTCCTTTTCGCTTTCACCACGTGACAGGTTTATAATATACTCCGCAGGAAGCCCACTGCTCTGACACTTGGCAGTCACCCCAAGGCCCAACACGTCATTATCAATCCTCCTATTCATCTTTTTATAAAAGCTCATCCTGAGGAGCTCCTTCAATGATCTATATAGATTATTCCCGAACTCAAATTCCTCATGGCAAACTAACAGATTCAATCCTGGGACCTTTTTAATCATCTCTCTCGTATATGTTCTGGTAAAAGACCTGGCCGCCTCTGAATTTTTAAAAACTATAAGTGCATTCCCTCCTCCTGCATACACAACCTCGGCATCTATAGAACCGTCCTCAATCCTAAGACTATCATCAAACTCCAGTGGCTTCTCTAGAACCCTTATATTTGTCTTATATCTCATCTGTCTAAAGGCATATCGTATATAGCCATCCATCGCCTCATGCACATTATTAGAAGCCCCTACGTTCTCTTTTAAATAATTGCTTGAAAATAGATACCCCTGTATGCCTCTTACATCAAGCAATGTTGCACAATATACACTCACATGTATCCCCCCTAACTTTCGAGCCAATCGTAAAGTTCATTCCTTAAATTTGCTATCTTATCCCCAAGAATCACTTTTATATCTTTATCATCATAATCATCCCTGCCTCCAAGATCATTTCTTATCTCCAACTCCATCCGCTCGGATGGTCCCCCAAAACTTTTATCATCGCTATTGTTATAATATCCTATGAGACATACACGGGCCTCATCCCCTCCCAACTGATGAGACCTAACATAAACCTCGAGGAGCTTGCTTTTGCACAATCCCCTCTCCCTTGCTGTTGTACATGATATGGCATAGAGTTGGTACCCTTTCATGACCACCACATCCACCTCAAAGTCGGGCATATTATTTTTTTTACCAGTGCCGATATATGTATTCACAGACCCGGCTATATCTGTAATCTTTAAATCCCTCCCGGCTTTACCTTTCCTAATTTCATCAATTAAACCAAGCACATAGTCTTCCAACCATACTCCATCCAAATATTTACATACATCTTCACACTCGTTATAGCCAAATTCTTTTCTTAATTGGTCAATATTGTGTTCTTTTCCATTAATATCTACATTTTTGCTCTTCAGTTCACTTGGTGGGCGCCATTTAGTTTTATCATTTTCTTTTCTCAATTCATTACTAATTTGTTGTTTAAAAGCATCAAACTTTTTGGGGTCTAATGACATATTATAAAGTTTAGATGATAATTCACAATTTATTATTCTTTCCCTTGGGTTTGACTTATATTCAAGCCCATGCAGTTTAACAATATCTTCTATACTTACAGGCACTTTATCTCTCACACATCCGGTCGATACATCATTGCAGAGTAAAGATAAACTCCTTGCATCAAGGTAGCTTGTATTTATTGTACCGTTTTTAAAAACATTCGACAGAGCCTTATAGGCATTTATAGACATCGACTTCGTGCCACCGGTATAATTCAGGTTAATATCAGATGTGGATCTTATCTCTCCCGACTTTTTCTTTTCTTCTAACCAGCTTTTTATCTTGCTGTAAATATCTTCTGGATTGGTTACATCTACTTCTCTGTGCTCATAATCTTCAAAACCACTTTCCAACAAATTCTTAATGTTATCAGCGTATTTAGCAGTACCAGCGGAGTGGACAAAAACAATTTTTTTTGCATATCCTTCAAAGAGCTTAGCTACTACATAATTGGGAAGCGGATTTTTTCCCACTAGTAGCATAAGATATTTTGTCCTGTACCTCTCCATTGCATAATCAGCCATTAGAATCACCTCACAATTTTCCTTTTTTTTATTTTATTTCGATATTTTTTTCAAAACTCCTCTATAATTTTTAAAAAAGAACTATAAACTTACTCCCTTTTTGTCCGATATATAATATCGTAAAAGCAAAGAAGCAGTTCGGCCGGCTGCAAAAAATTATGGCATGGATGCCAAATATATTTTCAAGGAGGAAAAGGTATGATAATAAACCACAACATATCTGCCCTAAACACTTACAGGCAGTTATCAGTCAACAACACAAACGCCCAAAAGTCACTGGAAAAGCTCTCATCGGGCCTCAGGATTAACCGTGCCGGTGACGACGCCGCAGGATTGGCCATATCAGAAAAAATGAGAGGCCAAATCAGGGGATTGGACCAGGCTCAGAGAAATGCCCAGGATGGTATATCCCTCATACAGACAGCAGAGGGTGCATTAAATGAGACTCACTCAATCCTGCAGAGGATGAGAGAGCTGGTTGTTCAAGCAGCAAACGACACAAATACAACCACTGAAGATAGAGCTAATATTCAAAAAGAGATCAGCCAGCTACAAAGTGAAATAAACAGAATTGCATCAACAACGCAGTTTAACACAAAAAATCTCCTTGATGGTACTGCCTCTGGTCTAGTTTTCCAGATAGGTGCTAACCAAGATCAGACTATAACATTGACAATAGCTAAAATGACTGCTTCTGCTCTTAAGGATTCGGCAACCGGTGCAATGAGCATTGCTAGTATTAGTGTTACAGCAGCCGCCACAGCAGGTTCAATCAGCGCTTATATAGATGTAATTGATAAAGCAATCAACCAAGTTTCTGGTGAAAGAGCAAAACTTGGTGCTGTACAAAACAGGTTGGAACACACAATAAATAACCTGTCCACAGCCTCGGAGAACCTGACAGCAGCAGAATCTCGTATCAGAGATACAGACATGGCCAAAGAGATGATGGAGTTCACCAAGAACAACATACTCCAGCAGGCAGCAACTGCAATGCTGGCGCAAGCAAATGCTCAGCCTCAGACTGTACTGCAGCTTTTAAAATAACATAATCTACTTTTAAAAGCCGGCCGGTTTTCCGGCCGGCTTTTAAATACTGGAGGTTAAAAAATGACTGACAATTTACTTGAAGATACATTTAAAGAACTAATATCATATTTACCAAAATTAATCAGCGGTATTGACTCATGCATTGACTCTTTCAGAAATGGTGATATAAACCACGGAATATCGCTGTTATATGACATACTAAACGGCATCGACTGGTCTTTAGATGCTATTGCATTAACAAAACCTCTACATGATACACATATTGATATACAAAATGTAAATAATGTCCTTAATAACCTTTCCACTGCTATAAGAGACAAGGATTACATTTTAACTGCCGATATGTTAGAATACGAGGTAGAAACAGTTTTTATGAAATTTATTGATGCTATAGAAAAAAAGTTTGGTGATGCAAATGGAGGATAATTTTCACATTTCAATAAAACACTCAAAAAGCAGTGTAGATACAGCTACAGTTGACATAAATGGTAAGGAGTACTACATACACAGCCTATATGACCCCATTGCTGAAGCAAAAAGATGGGTCTCAAATATAGAATTAAAAGAAGGCTCAATCTTTGTGGTTTTTGGTCTGGGATTAGGTTATCATATTATAGAACTATGTAAACTGCTTGATAATTCATCTAAGGTCATTGTAATAGAACCATCAAAAGAACTCATTGACATTTTTATCAAAAAAAATGGTCTAAACGACTTAATCTCAAACGGCCAATTGATAATTTGTAACGCTTCATTAAAGACTGAAATATATAATGTTTTATCTAACTCTATTACCTATGATGCTATTGATAGGGTTTATCTTTATGTATTTGGCCAATATGGAAATTTATTCAAAGAATCTTACAATGTTTTTCTTGAAGCGTTCAAGGAATGCATAAACGCCAAGCGGATAGATATAAACACATCACTTTTTTTTGCTGAGAGGTGGCAAAAGAATGTTATATTAAATCTGCCTTACGTAATCGACTCAGTACCCTTTAAGGGCTTGATTAATATGTTTAAAAATAGGCCGGGTATAATAATATCTGCAGGGCCTTCATTAAATAAAAATATAGAACTGCTAAAAGAAGCCAAAAATAAAGCTGTACTTATGGCTGTCGGCACATCCGTAAAAGCGCTTTTAAAGCACAACATCATCCCTGATTTTGTCGTTGCTATTGATGGTTCAGTTGGAAATTACAAGCATTTCAAGAATATTGAGGTTGATTGTCCTTTAGTTTATGACCTGTACCTATACCCAGAAATAGTCGAAGAATATAAAGGGCCTAAAATAATTTCAGTATCTTCATGCCCCTATACCCCTTGGATAGCAAAAGAATTGGATGAAGATTTTGGTTTCATAAATGCCGGTCCTACTGTAGCTAATATGGCATTTGATTTTGCAAGGCAGCTTGGATGCAATCCTATAATATTTGTCGGTCAGGACCTGGCCTACACTGATAACAAGACTCACGCAGATGGTACAACCTACGAGGGACAACGTATAGAAAACCCCGAAAGTGAAAATTATATTTATGTTGACGATATATATGGGAATAAGGTATTGTCAAGCAAAGCCTTCCTCTCCTTTAAAACATGGTTTGAAGACCAGATATATCAGCATCCTGATAGAACCTATATAGACGCCACCGAAGGAGGCGCATATATAAAGGGTACAAAAATAATGACTCTGAGAGATGTCATCAATAAATACTGTTATAGCACTATCGATGTCAAAAAAGCTCTTAATGAATATTTTAGCACTTTTAATGGCTATAGAAAGGAAAATATACAAAAACTGGTATCTGACCTAAAAGATATCGAAAAACAGATAGAGAAGTTAGAGCCCTTATGTGAACGTGGCGAAAAGTTATCCAAAAGGCTCCTTGACGTATATAAAAAAAATATAGGCTACGATGCAGGTAAGCTCCTCAAAGACCTCGACAAGATCGATAAAGAAATAAAAGAATATAAGGATGGACTTGGATTTTTATCTATCATGCTGCACGTAGTTGCCTTTAAAGTGACAAAAGGATTTGAGCCCCAAGATAATGAAACAGAGAAGGAAAAGGGCATACGAGTCTCAAACATGTCTTTTGCCTTATATAATGGCATGTTAACAGCCATGCAAGAAATTAAGCCATATCTCGCGAGATGTATCGAGAACATCCAAAGCAAATACTTAAAATAACATGCTTTTAGTCAAAATAGGTCGTATGGTTACTTTTTATTTCCAATTATAGATTAAATATTCTCCAAGGTATGTAGACAGCAATGATGTTTAACATACCTTGACTCTTATTTCATTATTTACTGTTATTTAACAGAAATATCTTTTGTTTTCATCAAAAATTCAGCAAACTTCAAATCCAATTCATCATCAACATCTACAGATCTTTCTTTTGGCATTATGTATGCATATGTTTTATCCCCATAGAAACTATTACATTGTTTTATATAATCCCATTTAGCTAAATATATTGCTCCATTTAAACGATAATAAGTTTTCAACTCTTGTCTGTTCTTATCCAATACTTCTTTATCTATAAAGTCTTTCATACACAAATCTTCTCTCAATGTATTCATCCATAATGGTGAATGCTCAGCCTCACAAACTGACACAATAGCATCAGCATTCTTCTCAAAAAATAAGTTTAATGCATTTTTAATATCTTCTGAATTTCTTAATGGGGATGTAGGCTGTAAAAGCATCAATAAATCAAATTTCTCATTATGATCTTCAAGCCACCGCATCGCGTGTAATACGACATCAATTCCTTTTGCTTCATCTGTTGCTAATACTTCTGGGCGTATAAAAGGAACTTCTGCACCATATTTTTTAGATACATCCGCTATATTAATATCATCGGTCGATACAATTATTTTGTCAAAAAAACCTGCCTGCAACGCTGCTTCAATAGCATAAGAAATAAGAGGTTTACCTGAAAGGTGTCTTAAATTCTTTCGTGGAATCCCTTTAGAACCTCCTCGCGCAGGTATTAATGCTAATATCGTTTGACCATTATACATTTATATCACCATATAATTTTCTAAAATATTCCAATGTGGTTTTGTATTCCTCCCATTGTCCTACATCGAACCATTTTGAACTTATAGGATAGACCCCTACCTTAAAACCACATTCTTTAGATTTCAATAAAAGATCAGGCATATTTACAGGTTGACCTTCAGGAATCAAATCTATGATTTCAGGCTCTAAAACATAAATACCAGAGTTTATAACAAAGTAATATTCTGGTTTTTCAGTTATTCGCTCAAGAATACCATCTTTAACATCCAAAACGCCATAAGGGATCTGCATATTTTTTATAACGCCAACAATAGTCGCCTGATTACTATTACTCCTATGGTACTTTAATAATTCGTCAAAATCAACCTCAACAATTACATCACAATTTGAAACTATAAATGATTCCTTTAGCATGTTCTTAGCCAATTGAAGTGCTCCAGCAGTCCCTAAAAATTCCTTTTCATTTGTATATGTAATGTTGTAACCGTCTGGATTTTCTGAAAAATATAATTTTATCATCTCGGCCTTGTAATTAAGCGCTATGATAAAGTTATTAAAACCATATTTTTTAAAATTACTCATTATAACCTCTATTATTGGTTTTTCCCCAATAGGTATTAGCGGCTTGGGAAGTATTTTGGTAAATGGGTCCAACCTTGTCCCCTTTCCTCCCGCCATTATAAAGACATAGTTTGATTTATTGGTATATTGCTTAACTCCAAATAATTCTTCAATCATTATTAAGTCTATAACTGTATTACTAACATCTAAAACCGGTACAACTCTAATTTTATACTTCAACATCAGTTCATAAGCTTTATCTTCTTCGCCTTTATATACAAACCTAGGCGACCTATTCATTATCTCTCCAATAAATTCGTCCAGTGATATGTTTTTTAAAATAGACCTTCTTATATCTCCATCAGCAACAGTACCAATCAATCTATTGTGGTCATCAACCACAATCAGAATCTGTAACCCATTATCATTTATCTTTTTTATTGCATCTCTTATTGTGCAATTTGCATGGGCCAAAGCATTTTTTACAATATCCTTCATAAAAAATCTCCTCATCCGCTCATAAGATATATTATCTATAACCAATAATCTTCCCTGGAACACCTGTGACAACAGCATTATCAAGAACGTCATTTATAATAACCGTTCCCGCTCCAATCAGCGCATTTTTTCCTATTTTTATACCCTGAATTATTACTGCTCCAATACCTACAAAACTTTCATCTCCAATCTCAACACCACCTGCAATTTTAGAACCTGGAGCAATATGCACATGATCTCCAATTCTACAATCGTGTTCCACTACTGCTGCAGTATTTATTATAACGTTATTACCAACTTCTGCATCCGGACCAATTACTGATTCAGCCATAACCACATTTCCCTCACCAAATTTACTATATTGGGAAATCACTGCTTTAGGATGAAACACATTTACCATATTAAAACCTATACTTTTTGCAGCATTATATAGGTTTTTCCTTATCTTATTATCTCCTGTACTTCCCACCGCTATCAAGGCATGTTTAATACCTTTATTATAAAAATCACATAAACATTCGTCACTACCTATTATGGGAACGCCCAATATTCGCCCACCTATTCTTTCGTTTTCTTTATCTATAAGCCCTACAATCTTATAAGTATCCACGGTTTTCAGAATTTCCAATATAGCCTTAGCATGTCCACCAGCACCAATTAAAATCAATTCTTCCAAATAAATCCCCCATCTCCACTCCTTTTAATTCATTCTAACATATCCAAGCTAATTATTGTATCTTTTAAAATATCAATCTTAGCTTTCCTACCTATTATGTAACCTATATCTTTTGGCGGTATACCAGTTCCAGGTCTTTTTACCGTCAGCATATCCCTTTCTATGACCATACCTCTTTTTATATCACAATCTGTTACAACGCTTTTGCGCGCCACCTTCCTAGCATTTTCTTCAGCATACATACATCTCTTTATCCCATCCCCCAATGAACATTCTACGTTTCTTATGCTATTTATCATTTGCTTAAATTCAAAAGGCTCCAATGAAGCTTTATGATCAGGCCCCGGTAAATTTTTATCAAGTGTAAAATGCTTCTCAATAACTTTTGCCCCCAGTGCTACTGCTGCTATCGGAACCTCAATGCCTAATGTATGATCTGAATAACCAACTGAAAACTTAAATGCATTTTTAAGAGTAAGCATTGCATTCAAATTCACATCTCTGTAGTCTGCCGGGTAGTTTGATATACAATGTAAAAGTATGATTTTCTCATTACCTGTTTTCCTTATAGTGTCTATCGCATCTTCTATTTCTCCAAGATCAGACATCCCCGTTGATATTATCATTGGTTTATTTCTTCGCGCAATATATTCAATAAATGGCAAATTAGTAATATCACCTGATCCTATCTTATATGCAGCTACATCACATTTATCCAATACATCAGCACTCTCAAAATCAAAAGGAGTAGATAAATAAATTATACCCATTTGCTGGCAATATTTCATAAGCTCAATATGTTGATCATATGTAAGTTCTAATTTTTTTAGCATATCATATTGCGATTCATTTTCATCAGTGGTTTTTTTCTGATATTCAGCTTTTTCTGCGTTTTTTAGCACCAAGTTCTCAGCTTTAAAAATTTGAAACTTAATTGCATCTGCTCCAGTTTCCACAGCTGCATCTATCATTTTTTTGGCCAATTCTACACTTCCGTTATGATTTACCCCTGCCTCTGCGATTATAAAAGCAGGAGAATCCTCACCTATAATTCTATCACCTATTTTTATCATATGGTCATCCCACTTTCATATCTTATATAATTCCTTACATTATGTGATTTGTATTTCTAATTATAATAATTTTAACCCCTTCCACCTTGTCAATACTATTTTTCGTTGATATCACTTTTAAAACCTTTCTCTTACAAGCATAAATGCTTCAGCATAATCAACACCACATGATGCCCCCCTATATCTTGCTAATGCTTTTATATTGTCTAAACTTCTAGGTAAAGGTGGATACTGAACTTCCGACTGATATATATTCATAATTTGCATTTTTTCATCAATAAAATCAGTTATATTACTATACACGTTAGGTATAAAAATATTTTCTGGAAAACCTGGTGCTATTTCAGTTTCTGAGATACATTCATACATGAGTATTCTTTTGATAAATGGATATCTAAAACTTTTAGTACAACTTATTAATGCCTTGGCCGCAATTTGATGATCAGTATGTATATCTGATCTATTATTCATATAAATAATTTCTGGTTTTATTTCATTAATCACTTGTGATGTAGAATTTATTAGATTACTAAAATCTACTGCGTGCAATTTTGTAGTATTAAATCCCAGTTCATACACCATTTCGAAGCCATAAATATTAGAAACATCTTGAATCTGCTTTTTTCTTTTCTCCATAAATTCTCTGCTAAAACTTAACGATTCATCTGGTTTTGTAATTATCATCCAAAATAACTCATCACCGTATGTTTTATGTTTTAATAATGTACCACCACAGCCTAATGTTTCATCATCTGGATGAACCGAAACAACCAATACTTTCATACTATCACCTTTTGTAAGTTTATGTTTGGGCTAATATACAATCTGTTTATTCAATAACTTTGAATCTATTGGAGTATTTAATACTATATCTACTATTCTTTTCGAACTATAACCATCTCCATATGGATTAGAACAATTTTTACACATATTAATAAACTCTTTATCATTTATAGCTTTATTTATAGCTTCTTTTATTTTTTCTTTATCATGGGGTACGAAAATTATATTTTCAGAATGTTGTCTTTGTCTTTGCCTGTTTCCAACATTAACAACCGGTATCTTCAAAAAAGGTGCCTCTAATATGCCTGAACTTGAATTTCCCAGCAACAAAGCAGTTTTTCTTTGTAAATTGACAAATATATCTCTGGGTAAAGTTTTATATGCTTTTATAAAATCATATTTTTGTTCAAACTCATTTATTACTTTTATCATTTCATATGACCCTGCATCTGAATTAGGATATATTATTATCGTATAATAACCCAACTCACTAACCGCTTGTAAAGTTATTCGCATCTGTTCCCCTGCTTGACCAACTTCTGAACTTAACGGATGTTGAATCAATAATATAAATGAAGTGTTTTCTTTTAAATCCGTTCCTAATTTTTTATTTATACAATCGAATGATAAATCAGGTTGCTTTCTTATAGAATCTAATGCAGGATTGCCTACTACATGAACTCTCCACGGTTCTTCGCCCATTTTTAGAATTCTCTCTCCATTTTCTCTTGTAACAGGAAAATGTAAGTGTGCCAATTTAGTTACTGCATGTCTCACAGAATCATCTATATTTCCAACTACCCTATCCCCTCCACAAATATGTGCAACTGGTATATTTAAATAAGTTCCTACAATAGCGGTTGCAATACTTTCTTCTCTATCTCCTAAAACTAAAAGCCAATCTGGATTTTCTCTGACTACTATATCTGTGAGCCCCATAATTTGAATTCCAAGAGACTTGCATCTTCCTGATAAAAAATCAGAAGACAATAGGTTTTCTAATTTAATTATGTCATATCCATCACGTTCGATTAATTTATATGTATAACCATGAACAGGAGATAAGTGCGCCCCTGTAACTACTACTTTTAAACAAACATCTTTTTTAGAAACAAATTCCTCAAAAACTGGCTGTAAAATAAAATACTCAGATCGAATTCCAGTAACAGCTAATATTTTTTTCACAGCAAAACATCTCCCTACCAACATTTATACCATTCATTACATTTCGAACATAGATCAATCTTCTCATAATCTTTAGATATAAATATTTTTCTAAAGTTATTATATTTTTCACTATTCCATATTTTCTTTATAGAACTATTATTAACATTATCAATTACTATTTTACCATTAAAATCAATACAACATATGGTAACATCACCGTTATAGAAAATCATTGTATAATTCCATAAATGTCTGCACGGTAATTTCCCATAATTTTTAATAACCTCTATGATCTGTTCCCAATCTTCAACAACTAACTTTTCTGTATTTATTCCTTCATTTTCTAAAGCTTTTTTAAAACTTTTTAAATCATTTCTTGTTATGTCGGTCGAACTTCTCAGATCTTTAACTTCACCGGCAAGTGTCTTTACTTGTCGAGAATAAATTACATCATTTTCTCCAAGATATTCTGCCCAATAAAGCAGCGCGTCTTTAATTTCACTAAAGTTTTCACCCATATTTAACATATTTATTTGTATAATAGTCCGATAACTTTTTCTGTTTTTTAAAATTAACAAATTTGTAATATTATCAATTACTTTTTCAAATACATCAATACCTTTGATTTTTTTATATGATTCTCTGTTCGCAGCATCTAATGATATCATGATTTTATCTATTCTACTTTCCAATAAATCAGCAGCAACTTCTTTATCCAATAAAACGCCATTTGTATTAATCATTGTTCTGATATTGTAAAATTTTAATTTATTTATTACGTTAATAGCTTCAGGATGCAACAACGGTTCACCAACTCCACAAATATCAACTCCATTTATTAACATATGTTTATTTTCTATAACTTCATCCAAAATTTTATTAATTGTTTCATTTGACATATAGCCTTTTCCCCTAAAATTATCCTTACCATTCGTACACATAATACAATTTAAATTACAATAATTCGTTAATTCTAAATTTATTGCTTTAGGAAAAACAGGAACTTGGCTAAGTGAATTATATATTTGAATCATTCAATCCATCCTCCACTTATAATAGATTGCTTTCATGAATAATTAGATCCTCATAAAATCTAAACATATAATTGTTATATATAACTTTTTTAGGAACGTATTCTTTATTATAATAAAAACACTCTATAGCTTTAAACCAATTATCTGATGAAGCAAAAGATAAGGAGATTCCTCCTGCTATTCTTGGATTTATTTCAATAAAATTGATATCGTCTCCATTTTTAAAACATTGTATATTTATGATTCCAACAGGTTTTAGTCTAGAAATTATCAATTTTACATATTCTATTATTTTCTCATCATATATCGTAACACCTTTCGTAGATACACCTGATTCAGTCTCAATTCTCTTTCGTGGAATTATATATATAGGATTTGATTTTAGATCGCATAATACATCAATTGTATATTCTTCACCTTCAACTAATTCTTGAGATATATATCCTTTCATATTAAAGTTTTCTGGTAAATTATTTTTATGGTAAATTCCACAACCCCCTCTGCCAATTCTAGGTTTTAGCAGTTCAAACTCGTTTTTCAAAGAAGTTCTTGGAGTTGGTATATCATTTTCACAAAAGAAATTATATGTTTTCCATTTATCTATACAAATTTCTATTACTTCTTCATCTGATATTACCACATTTGTATTATATCTCTCTTTAAAATATTTTTTTCTTTTACTCCATTCCAACAAACCTTCATTTACTGTACAAAATACCAAATCTATTTTCTCATTCTTTACTATTTCCTCTATTTTTTCAAAGCAATTTTTGCAATTTTTTTCAGAATACTTAGGAACTATATATGGTTTCAAACCTTTGTATAAACCAAAGGATTTATTAGTTATATCTATTCCAACAAGTTGCCAATTCATTTGGTTATAATATTTTAATTGTGTTCCAAAAACCATGCTACCTATACCTTCAACTAAAACTTTCATAATAATTACCTCTCAAAAAATTTTTATAACTGAATATATGCTATATTAGGATCAAAATCAAACTTTTTTATTTCTAATTTATTTAAACTTACAAATTTCTCCAGCAAAGCTATCGTTTCTCCTGGCCAGTATTGATTATTTATTTCATCAAAAGCTATTATTCCGCCTTTTGGTATCCTTGGCAACAAAATATCCAATGCTACTTTTGTTGGTTCGTATAAATCAAAATCTAAAAACAATAATGCAACTATTAAGTGCTTATTATTCACCACATATTCAGGTATAGTTTTTGTAGCATTACCTTTAATTAATTCTATCTTGCTAAACTGATTCAAAAATCTATTCTCATCATATTCCTTAATAATCTCTAATAGCTCCTCATAAACATTGTATGAGGCAGAAAATCCTTTTTCTTTCAAATTTTCATTTTCATATAATCCTCTATCCTTACTTGACATAGAAGGAAATCCTTCAAATGTATCAAATCCTATTACCTTCCTATGTATAGCATAAGGCTCCAAAGCTGCTGATAGTTTTGCCCAAGCCATAAGCCCTCCGCCATGATGAACTCCACATTCAATAATAGAACCCTTAACATTTCTTATAAGCTTAAATAATTCATATCTTGCTAAAAACCTTGATAACGCCTGTCTCCTAACATACTTTTCAAAATTATTTAGTTTTGTATTTATATCATAATCATATTTATAAAATAATTCACTCATATTACCCACCTTTATCCTCTATACTAAAACTAAATTTTTTCTGCTATAATGTGCCATCTAGAATTTTTATTCCTATTGATTGCAGATTCTCTTTGAATCAATATTGCTTCTATAATTCTAAACTCATCCTCAAGTAACATGTTAATTTTGCTCCAATTAAAATAGGATTGAATTGTCCCATATTCATGTTGAGTCTTTACTACTTCTTCACCATCATTTTCTCTGTAGTGCTCATAGTCACAACCAGAAACAACATCAAAATAAAGTAAGCCACCTTTTTTCATAACTCTATAAACTTCTTTAATTCCTTCTTTTGCATTTAAAAGACATACTATTCCAATACACCATGTGAAATTACAAAATCAAAGAAATTGCTTCCATATGGCATACTAGTTATTGATCCCACTATCAATCTTTCTTTTAAATGATGCCTTTGCAATCTATCAAACCACTTTTTTGCAAAATCTATTGCTTCAGCAGCCAAATCTATTCCAATAAAGTTCAAATCTCATATCATCTAAAAAAATCATATGTCTTCCTATCCTACAATCCAAATCTAAACATTTAGACATATTCCTAATATATATTTATAAATTCATCTATTCCTATCCTTTTTCTTATATACTTTGAAACAAATCTCACTACTTCCTCGTTGGGTAAAAAACAAAGTTATCTTTATTCTTTATCTTTATTCTTGTAAGAAGAATTCCACTCATTCTGCTTTAATAAATCCATTTAGTTCGCCCCTTAGAATTAAATTTACTGCTTCATAAAGATTATTAGCAACATAATCTGGGCAAACTCTATAAGTTCCATCAGAACCTGCCAATCCAGTTTTTACTAATACAGTTTTTATATTACAATTGATACCTGTTTGTATATCAACTGTACTATCGCCTATTATATATGATTTTGATAAATCTATATTATACTTATCTTGTGCCATCTCTATCATACCTATATCTGGTTTTCGACAATCACACTTAATTTTAAATTCTGAGTTCTCTTCAGGATATCCTTTATCAGGATGATGCGGACAGATAAATATATCATCCAAATAAGCTCCTTTTTCATTTAATAATTTCATAAGCTTTTCATTTATTTGCCCTGCTTCTTCAAGGCTATATAAATTCTTAGCAACACCTGGTTGATTAGAAATAACTATACATAAATACTCACTTTTATTTACTAATTTAATTGCTTCCGCAGCTCCATCTATCAATTCAATATCATCAGGTTTACTTATCAATCCTTTATAAACATTAATAGTCCCATCTCTGTCTAAAAATATACATTTGTTTCTCTCCATAAAAATCACCTAATTTTATCAAATTCAATAAGTGTATCTTTTTTATATCATCTGTAGTTCTTTGCTTAAAACTTTCATCTTTTTTCTATGTTTCTTTTTGTAAGCCCGAATTCCGGCAATAAATGAGACCCTGTTACAATAAGTTGTAATTCCAATTCTGGAACATTCGCAATCTCTTTAAGTGTTCCAGTACAATAAGCCGTATTCTGCCCTTGTTCCTGTAACAACTGCTATTTTTCTCATATTTTGCCATCTCCATCAATAGTTTATATTCCCAATATTTCTAATAGAGATTTTGCTGTATATTCTATTCCCTCCGGCTCGTTTAGTGTCGATGATGGAAGGTTTAATCCTCTTTCATAAATATCATACGAATTATTATAGTTTCCTCTCTTATATTTTAAATATGGCGGCATATCTACTATCGGTTTAAATATTCTCCTGCTCGGTATTTCTCTATCTTTTAATTTATCCTGAATCTCTGGTATTGTTTTTTTCACTTTTTTAGTATCTATTTTTATAGAAAATAACCACGATGAACTGATAGCATCTGTATACTCCTTTTGCAGCTCTATTACCTCAATTCCATCAAATACGTCTTTATATATTTTCTTAAATAATTGTTTCTTGGATAGAAATTCATCTAATCGTTCAAATTGCGCAAGACCCAATGCCGCTTCTAAATTTGTCATCCTGTAATTAAAGCCTATTTCTGAATGATGATATCCAGGAAAATTATCCCTCGCCTGATTAACAAGATACTTGATATGCTCAGCTCTTTTTTTGTCATTTGTTGCTATCATTCCTCCCCCACCTGTCGTAATTATCTTATTTCCGTTAAAGCTGAAGCATCCCATATGGCCGATAGTTCCTGTATATTTACCTTTATATATCGCCCCGAGGCTTTCTGTTGCATCTTCAATGACATATAACCCATGCTCTCCGGCAATCTTCATAATCGTATTCATATCGCATGGATTACCATATAAATGTACAACTATAATCGCCTTTGTCTTAGATGTTATTGCTCCTTTGATTTTTTCCGGATCTATATTCCAAGTATTCGCATCCACATCTACAAATACAGGAGTTGCACCACAATAAACAATGGGATTAACTGTTGCTACAAATGTGATAGCAGGTACGATCACCTCATCACCTGCTCCTATTCCCAATTCATATAATGCCATATGTATTGCTGCTGTACCACTCTGCACTGAAACACAGGAATTAACATTTAAATATTTTGCAAATTTTTCTTCAAACTCGGGCACAAAGGGACCTAAAGTAGACACAAAGTTACTATCAACTGCCCGTAAAAGATAATCTTTCTCTAAGTCACTTAAATTAGGAGAATCAAGATATATATCAAACATTATATACCTCCGGTTTATATATATTTAAATTTGCTTCTATCCATCTTATGGTCTCAATTAGTCCATCTTCTAATGAGTACTGGGGTTCCCAATCTGTATACTTCTTTATCTTAGAATTATCACACAGTAATCTTTCAACTTCGCTTTTTTCGGGTCTAAGTCTCTGAACTTCCTGCAGTATCTCTACATCTTTTCCCATTAGTTTAGAAATTAATTTAGCCAAATCTCCTATTGATATTTCTTTTCCTGACCCTATATTTGTAACTTCTCCCACAAGTTCATCACATTCCGCAATTTTTATAAATCCATTTACTGTATCTTTAACGAAATTCATATCCCTTGTAGGTTTTAGATTACCAAGATTTATTTGCCTTTTGCCACTTAAAACCTGTGTAATTATTGTTGGTATCACAGCTCTTGCAGATTGACGTGGTCCATACGTATTAAAAGGTCTTGCAATTGTTACGGGTAAATTGAATGCATTGTAAAAGCTCAAGGCAATATTATCAGCACCTATCTTAGTAGCAGAATATGGTGATTGTGGCTGAAATGGATGGAGTTCATCAATAGGTATATATTTGGCTGTTCCGTAAACTTCACTAGTTGATGTGTGTACTACTCGTTCCACGTTTAGCTCTCTTGCCGCCTGTAATACATTGTATGTACCTTCTATGTTGGTCTTTACATAGGCAAGCGGTGATACATATGAATATGGAATTCCAATAAGAGCAGCTAAATGAAAAACTATCTCAATTCCCTTCATTGAATCTTTTACACTATCATAGTCTCTAATATCACCTGAATAAATTTCTATTTCATTCTTATATATAGATGTTTCAAGCCATCCCCAGCTATTTTGTGAATTATATTTTACAAATGCTTTTACTTTTGCCCCTTTTTCCACTAATTTCTCTGCAAGATGTGAACCAATAAATCCTCCTGCTCCCGTAACGAGAACTTTTCTGCCTTCCAGCTTCATAATATACATCCCCATATTTATAAATTATTAAAGTAGATTTGTAGGTAGTTAACAGGTTTAATGAAATAGATATTAAGATTTTATTTCAAAAGATATTAAAAAATTATTTGGTTTTTTATAACTACTTACCACTGTGTCTTCTGCACCCCACCAAACATAAGTCTAACAACATTGCTATCTCCTATTTGTTATCTTCAATTAATATTTTAAACTCCATCGATTTATACAAATATTTTGTTTTAAAATTCCATATATCTCTTTGCACATTGTTATAAACATCCCTTGATGAATAAACTTTAAAATCTTCTATGCCAAGAAAGATCCTTAAAAATCTTTATACAAATAACCGAATCTTCTTCCGAAAAGACTGTCTCTATATTTTTTTAAAGTAACAAAAAAATCATCTATAAAATATATATATGATTCTTTAAACACTCTTATTGATGCTTCAGCAACCTTGACATGTTCATATCTTACTGCTGCTTCCACATTATCCGATCCTTCCGAGTACACAATAATTCATTACTGTGGATTATTCAAACAAAGCAATTGTCACCACAATGTTATTATATATCATATATATCGGCAGATGTATAAATAATTTTATACTAGCAAAAAATGTATTGAGACCAGTCACATTCGCAATGTACTGGCCCCCGATTATTTGGACTTAAACGACTAACACTCCTCGACTCACATTATTTCTTAAAATTTCTTCATAAAATTTGCTTGGCGTCATATAG
>NZ_VTPS01000009.1 GCF_008274215.1 Calorimonas adulescens
GCCCATATTCCCTTTAAAATTTTGAAGCTGTTTTTTATTTTTTATCCAAAAAAGGGGAGTGCCGCTAACACTTAAATAGTGTTTTGCGACACTCCCTTTGTTATTGTAGAGATATCGCCTCTTTGCTTATATAACCTATCAGGCCTGTACTGGTAAGGACTTTATAGTAATTTAAGTTATTGTTTATTAAGTTATCTGCCAGCTCATTTAGGTCTTGTATAAGCTTTACTGTTTCGCCATTTGATAATTCTTTTTTCTTTATAAAGTTAATCCCATCATAATCATATAAATCAGTATTGCTGTTTAGATTGGCATAACCACGTATATACCTCATTGATTCGTTATCCCAGTGGTATGTGCTTGATAATTTTCTTTGCTTGACCGTCTTAAATGTATCATCCTCCGGAATGTTTTCATCAAGGGTATTTGATTCCATATATGCCTGGTACGAGTGCACACTGATTAATGTGTTATCCTGACTCATGCTGATTATGGCATCTTCTTTCAGCTTTATCCACTTGTTTTCTGGATTGTTTTCATCCCATGCTGTATTCCAGTAGGCAGTATATTTTTCTGTACCGTTCCATGCCTCTTCAAGTTTGCTATTATTCCATATGAATATTTCATTGATTGTGGATTTAAAGAATGCTCCAAACGATTCGTCAAGAGTTTCTTTAAGTAAGATTAGTGATTTATCATAGAAGGGTAAGGTAAATAATTTAATTGAATTAATTGGTGCAAGATCGGTTGTAGTATAATAAATATAATACTGTTTTTTGCCATTGTTTGGCTCAAGTATGGATAATAGGGAAGAATCGGGTGGGAGAGAAATTCCAATTATTATTTCCTTTTCAGGTCCTCCCAGAATATCACCTGAGCAGATATATGCTTTGACATCTGTTTCATTTTCCCATTCATTCAGATTATTAGCATTGAGTATGATTTTAGTCAATTTATCGAGGGAACTTTGATTTCCGTTTAATGAGCTTTCTACAAGGGTGTAGCTTATGTCATTATCTGAGAAGATGTTAAAAACCCGCAAATCAAATTTGTTATTATAGAAATACGCAAAAAAAGGTATGCAGATTACAAGCATCAACATGATAAGAGATAAGATAGATCTTTTCATACGCAGCCCCCTGAAATAGTATATTTTTGTGAATGACATCGTATGAATACTTGTTTAAAAATTAATATGTGTCTATAATGTGATATGAATAACATTGAGGGAGTTGATTTAGATGGAGATATATTTAGATAACAGTGCTACTACAAGGGTGAGAGATGAGATAATCAATAATATTGTTGAGATCATGGTGGATAATTACGGGAATCCTTCTTCATTGCATCATAAGGGTTTTGAAGCAGAGAGGATGCTGCATTATTCCAAAGAGAAGATAGCTGGTCTATTAAAATGTAGTCCTGAGGAGATATATTTTACATCTGGTGGTACTGAGGCAAATAATTTAGCTATCAGGGGTTTTTTGAAAGCAAATAAGAGGCGTGGTAATCATATTATAACCACTGCTATTGAGCATCCTTCTGTACTAAATACATTTCTGGACTTAGAGAAAGAAGGTTACAGAGTAACAATACTCCCTGTTGACGCGATGGGGTATGTTGACGTAGGTGAAGTGAAGAAGTCAATTGTGGATGAGACTGCATTAATCAGTATAATGATGGTTAATAATGAGGTTGGTACAATCGAACCCATCAGAGATATTGCAAAAATTACAAAGGATAAGGGGGTGGCGTTACATGTAGATGCTATACAGGGATTTGGGAAATTGGAGTTTAATGTAAAAGAATATGGTATTGATATGTTATCAATGAGTGGCCATAAGATACATGCTCCTAAAGGTGTGGGGGCACTTTACATCAATAAAGATGTAAGGGTTTCGCCAATTATTACTGGTGGTGGGCAGGAAAATAACATCAGGTCAGGCACAGAAAATATGCCTGGGATTGTTGGCATGGGGAAGGCTGTTGAATTATTAGATGGTAAAATAGAAGCAAATGCCATGCATATGTATAATTTAAAAAAGAGATTTGTGGATGAACTTATGGACCTCGATGGATGGAGCATTAATGGGCCTGGCCTGAATGAAACCGCTCCGCATATAATAAACATATCCTTTAGTGGGGTGCGTGGAGAGGTACTGGTACACGCCCTTGAGGAATATGGCATATATGTGTCTACGGGTTCTGCCTGCTCCTCAAAACACAGTAGTCAAAGTCATGTGCTGAAAGCTTTAGGGTTAAAACACTGTGCCATACAAAGCGCCATAAGAATAAGCACATCTATCTTCAATACTGAGGAAGAAATGATTGAGACAGCAAGGGTGCTCAAACAAATTATACCTGAATTGCGCAAATATGCAGGGAGGTAAATATTGCAAATGAGAAAATTATTTCTGCTAAGTTATGGTGAGATGTCCCTAAAAGGGTCAAACAAAAAATTTTTTGAAGACATGCTAATAAGAAATATTAAAAACAGATTTAAAAACTGCCTGATTGAAAAATTGTCCGGGAAGCTGCTATTTACATTGGAGAGCAGCCAATCAGATAGAGATATAATTGACGAATTTAAAAAGATTTTTGGTATAAGCCGTATTGCAAAGGTATATGAGACAGACTTGCTTTTAGAGTCCATAGAAGAACTGGCGGTTGAATTATTGAAAGACTCAGACTTTAACAGTTTTAAGGTTGAAGCTAAAAGACCAAATAAAGCATTTGCTTACTTGAGCCCTGAGATAAATAAACTTCTTGGTCAGTATATTCTTGAAAATATCGAAGGTAAAAAGGTGGATGTCCATAATCCCGATTTAACAGTATATGTAGAAATACGTGACAAAGCTTTTATCTATATTGATGCTGAAAGGGGAGCTGGTGGCTTGCCATATGGTACCTCGGGCAAAGCTGTGTCTCTGCTTTCTGGTGGTATTGATAGCCCAGTATCGTCATGGATGATGATGAAAAGGGGAATTGAAATTATCCCGGTCCATTTTTACAGCTTTCCGTTTACAAGTGAGCGGTCTAAGCAGAAGGTAATAGACATAACCAAAGAGCTCTCAAGGTATTCGAGTGATGGTATTAAACTTTATATAGCATTCTTTACGAATATCCAGAAATCAATTTATGAGAACTGCCCGGAGAATTACATTGTTACTATCATGCGGCGTATGATGATGAGAATAGCATCGAGAATTGCTGAAAAAGAAAATGCTATAGGCATAATAACCGGAGAAAATGTTGGACAGGTAGCAAGCCAGACACTGGAAAGTATGTATGTCACAAATTCAGTAGCCAGTATGCCTGTTTATAGACCGGTAATAGGAATGGATAAACAGGATATCATTAAAATTTCACATGATATAGGTACCTACGATATTTCCATCAGACCATATGAAGACTGCTGCACAGTTTTTGTACCTAAACACCCTGTTATAAAACCAAGTTTAGAAAGAGTTAATGAGATAGAGAAAGATCTTGACATTGATGGGCTGGTAGAGGAAAGCATAGAAAGAGCAGAAACTTTGTATGTCAGGTAAAAGTCATAATACTATACTACTGGTATGTAGTATAAAAAATAAAGATGAAAAATCTGGGGAAACATTCAAAAAACAACATATCCGAGTATATGAATAGACCAACATGAAAGCGCACCTGACACAATGTGTCTATGAAGGTTATAATTTTAAGACCGTTGTCAGGTGCGTGGAAATTGTCACCACAGTATAGTCAGCTTTTATACATTAAACCTGAAGACTACTACATCACCATCTTGCATTATATATTCCTTACCCTCTGAACGTATTAAACCCAGTTCACGTGCTCTTATCTGGCTTCCTGCGTGTACCAGGTCATCAAAAGATACAACCTCTGCTCTTATAAAACCTCTTTCAAAGTCACTGTGTATTTTCCCGGCAGCTTGAGGGGCCTTGGTATTTTTCACTATTGTCCATGCCCTAACTTCTTTTGGTCCTGCAGTAAAAAAAGTAATATAGCCAAGTATCTGATAAGCCTTTCTGATCAGCTTATTCAATCCCGGTTCTTCAATACCTATAT
Source organism: Calorimonas adulescens (assembly GCF_008274215.1). Taxonomy (NCBI): domain Bacteria; kingdom Bacillati; phylum Bacillota; class Clostridia; order Thermoanaerobacterales; family Thermoanaerobacteraceae; genus Calorimonas; species Calorimonas adulescens. Next base: position 4,069 of record NZ_VTPS01000009.1, read on the forward strand.
CCTTTAAGAAAGCCAATTTTTCGCTATCTTCAAGGTCGGCAATCTCTGCTTCAATTTTTGCACAGATAGGTATAACTTCTGATCCTTCCCTTTCAGCATACTGTTTTAAAGAATTTATATATTTATTATTTTCACTGTCCAATATTTCATCTTCATTAATATTTGCTACATAAAGTACTGGCTTGTATGTAAGCAGGTCAAGAGTTTTGACAAACTCCATCTCTTCATTGTTATCAAAACTCATCTTTCTCACTGGTATACCATTTTCTAATTCGTCTTTAATCCTTTCCAGTATTTCTACCTGCTTTATATAGGTTCTATCCCCGGATTTTGTCATCTTTTTAGTACGTTCCAAACGCCTTTCTATGGTTTCAAGGTCAGCAAATATCAGTTCCAGCGATATTGTTTCAACATCCCTCACTGGATCAATCGTGGTGTCAACATGGATTATATTTTCATCTTCAAAACATCTAACCACATGTATTATAGCATCAACATTTCTTATGTGAGAAAGAAATTTATTGCCAAGTCCTTCGCCTTTACTGGCACCTCGTACGAGCCCGGCTATATCAACGAATTCCACAGTGGCATGTATTATTTTTTGAGGATGCTCCATATCGGCTAATATTTGTAGTCTATGATCTGGGACGTCAACAACACCAACATTTGGCTCAATAGTACAGAATGGATAATTTTCAGCAGATACACCAACCTTAGTTAACGCATTAAACAATGTGCTTTTTCCTACATTTGGTAATCCGACAATTCCTGCCTGCATCTGTTTCACCTCAAAAATTTTGGTCTTTTTAAATTATATAATAACAGGAAAATTATTGCAACCTGACACTTAAATGCAGTACAACCATCAAATAATTTAATATTTGACATTGTACAGGTAAAAATAAATTTGAGGTGAGAAAATATGAAAAAGAATAAATTAATATATGTAGTAATGATAGTGATGATATTTGCCATTATCGTTGAAGGATGTCAAGCGGCTCAAAGACCTGCATCACCGAGAATTACCCCGAGGACTACAAGGTATACACCCTCTGCCCCAAAGACAACACCATCTATACCATCACCAGGAGTGCCTTCTCCTTCAGTACCGAATAACTTATCTACAACCCCATCAACAGTGAATATGAGGGCATCTACTATAGCTAATGCTGTTAACAAGATAAATGGTGTTGACAGGAGTTCAGTTGTAATAAGTGGGAACAATGCGGTAGTTGGCGTGAAGGTAACATCAAATTACCCTGGCAATGATATCGACAAACTAAAAAGAAATGTGGTTAACACGGTTAAAACAACCGATAAGGGCATAAAAAATGTATATGTGACGACTGATGCAGGTCTATTTGACAGGATAGACAGGATAGCAAAGGATATAACATCAGGAAAGAGCTTAACAGGTTTTTCTGATGAAATTGGAGATATTATAAAAAAGATAAGTCATTAATGAAAGCCGGGCATTATACCCGGTTTTCATTAATAAAGTGTGGGTGTGTTAAATATACTGGAGAAAGGGGGATAAGGGTGGAGTTTAAATACGCTATTGGAAATTTTGGTATATTTTATATTAACACAACAATAAGCACTTTTTTTGTAATGGTATTTCGTTTAAATGGAATTCAAAATCCTGCGATACTTTTTGGAACGGGTTTATTAATGGGGGCATTTATTCAACCATTAATAGGCATAATAAGTGATATTTATATTAGTAAAGGCAGGAAAATTTTTATAATATTAGGTGTATTGATATGTGTTATATCAACATTGCTGCTGTTTTCAAAAAAAGGAAATATAATTTTTAACGTTATACTTTTTTACATAGGTTTTCATCTTTATCAGATACCGCTTAGTGCGTTTATTCCTGATAATATTGAGGAAGACAAACTTAATACTGTATCTGGATTATGGAATGCAACAGGGAGTTTGGGTTCGATAGTTGCCCCAATTTTGGGAACCATTATGCTGCAAAAAGGCTACAATTATTTATTTTTAGGTATGTTTATTGTTATTATTATTTCTGCCGGAATTCCATTAGTATTGGTTAAAGAAAAAAAAGGCCAATTTTATAATAATAATGTAATTAATTCTCTTATTATTTATTTGACAGACAAAAATGTAAGAAACTTTTATATATCAAAATGCCTTTGGTGGGGCGGTTTAGGTGCATTTTTACCATTTATTATGGAGAATCTCATTTTTAAAGGAGTATCAGCAGATGAAGCAGGAAAGATATGCACAGTTTTTATGATTTTTAACTGCATATCCTCAATATTTATATCAAGAGTAAAATTGGGCAGTGTTATATTACCACTAGCTATTGCACTAATTACATTCAGTGGCTGCAATCTTTTGTTTTATATAAGTTCTAATATAAAATGGATATTTATATTAATTCCAATCTTTGGGGTTTCTTATGGGACAATTATGGTGTGTTCATATAATTTGATGATAAGGATGATACCGAAGGGAGAGGGGGGGATGTATCTTGGATTCGACAATATTTTTGTGAACATCCCCCAGGCAATATCTGCTTTTCTTGTATCTTCTTTGGCCATATACGATAAGGATATTTTTTTAATTATATCTTCATCATTTATGGCACTGGCGTGTATTTATATATATCACTCATGGGATATTTCATGATATACCAATGTACTATTATGATAAATTATGAGGCATGACATTTATTGACTTATTGCATCGTGGAAAAGTATAATCTATAGTATTCCCGATATGCTTATGAGATAATATAAGATATATAATCAAAACAGGAGGAGGTTGTATAATGAACATGGATAATGCAGTAAACATTAATGATAATTTTACCCTGATTATTGATAGAGCGAGCCATTTTAAAACTATAACATTGAATCTTTACATTATGGAGCAGCTAGGTGAAAATGTAACAAAGTTTGCTTTGCTACCCTTGGTATTAAAACATGGGTCGAGAAATTTGCCAACTTTAAGAGACATTGAAAGCAGGCTTGACAATATGTATGGTGCTTTATTCAATATAGATGTATTTAAAAAGGGTAACATACAGCTGGCAAATTATAGTTTGAGCGTTTTAAACGATAGATATGCTGATAATAGGCACTTAATAGATGACGCTTTGAGTTTCCTTAATGAAGTTCTATTTAATGTTCTAGTAGAAAACAATAAGTTTAATCAAAAGTATGTGGAAATAGATAAGGATAACATAAGAAAAATGATTGAAGCAAGAATTAATGACAAGAGAACATACGCCATTGAGAGATGCATTGAACTTATGTGTGCTGGTGATCCTTATGCCATTTATCCTCTTGGCATTGCAGATGATATAAATAATATTAATGAGGAAAATTTATATAGCTACTATATTGACCTGTTTAGAAGAACAAGGGTTGTGATGGTTATTACTGGTGATATTGTTTCCAAAGATATGGTAGAAAAGGTAAAACAGATATTGCCAATTAATATACCAGACAGAAGAGTTTATTTTACCGGGGATTTAATTAAAAAAACTGATGAACTGCATTTTTATAGTGAGTCTATGGATGTAACACAGGGTAAGTTGTCAATTGGCTATACAACAGAAACAAGACCCTGTGACGATGATTATTTTAGTCTGATGCTGTTTAATTCAATACTAGGGGGTGGACCTCAGTCAAAGCTATTTAATAATGTAAGAGAAAAAGCAAGCTTGGCCTATTATGCTTCTTCAAGATTGGAAAGATTCAAGGGAATATTGGAGATTTATTGTGGGATAGAGCTGGAAGACTATGAAAAAGCGTTGGAGATTATTGATAAACAAGTGGAAGAATTGAAGGCTGGGAATATAACAGACTATGAGTTCGAGGCATCAAAATCCGAATTGATTCATACGTTTAAGTCAATATTTGATAGTCCAAATAGAAGGGCTGGTTTATATCTCGGTGAATTACTTGCAGGTACCAATTACGGGCCAGAAGACTATATAAGAAAAATTTCCAGCCTTACCAGAGAAGACGTAGTAGAGGTTGGTCAAAAGGTAAATAAAAATACTGTATATTTTTTGAAAAACAAATAATGATGGTAGAAGGAGAGTGCTGACGATGAATTTTGAAGAGATTATTAAGGATAATGTCCTTAATGAAACTATTTTTAGAAAAAAATATGAAAATGGTTTGGATGCATATGTTTTACCTAAAAAAGGTTTTTCCAAGAGCTTTGCTTCTCTAACGGTAAAGTACGGCTCCAACGACAGTAATTTTGTGTCATTGGGAAGCGACAGGCCGATTAAAGTACCTGACGGAGTGGCACATTTTTTGGAACATAAAATGTTTGAGAAAGAATATGGGAGTGTATTTGAACGGTTTGATAAGCTTGGTGTGTCTGCAAATGCGTATACAACTAACACGCATACAAGCTATTATTTTATCAGTACTGACAATTATTATGAAGCACTGAATATTCTTCTTGAATTTGTGCAAGTGCCTTACTTTACCGATGAGACAGTTGAAAAAGAGAAGGGAATTATAATTCAGGAGTTGAGGATGTACAATGATGACCCTGAAAGGGAGATATTTAATAACCTTTTAAATTCCATGTTTATTGAACATCCTGTTAAAATAGATGTTGGGGGTACTGTAGAGAGCGTAAGAAGCATTGACAAAGATGTTTTATACTTATGCTATAATTCATTTTATAAACCGGATAATATGATATTTTTATCTATTGGAGATGTTGACCCGGGAAAGATTTTTGATTATGTGGAAAAGAGAATTGTTTGCAAGCAACAAGGAGAAATAAAAAGGATATATTCTGATGAACCTGATCAAATAAAAGAAAGCTATATTGAAAAGACAATGAATGTATCAATGCCATTAATGATTTTAGGATTCAAAGATATCAGTAAAGAAACAAATACAAAACTTTTGCTAAAAAAGTACGTCGATGTCACCATTAGCCTTGAAGCTCTGTTTGGCAAGAGTTCTGAAATATATAGCGAGCTCTATAATAAAGGCTTGATTACATCAAATCTGGGTTATGAATATGAAGCTGAATTAGATTATGGGTTTGTATTGATCTCATGCAGTACAGCTTCTCCACAAAAAGTTAATGAAGAGATAAGAGAGTATATAAAAACGAAAAGCGATGTTGGAATAGATGAAGGTGAGTTTATGAAAGCAAAAAGGGTCATAAAGGGAGCAGTTATAAAGGCATTTGACTCGATTGAGACCCTTGGCCATTTTTATAACTCATTTATGGTTAAGGGAATTAATGTATTTGAGTATATAGATGTCATCAACAACACAACACTCAGTGAGGTAAATGAAAGATGGAAGTCGATTTTGGACTTTGATAGGGCTGTTTTATCAGTTATAAAGCCAGAAGAGAGAATTTAATTTTTTCTCTCTTTTTTTTTATTTTAAGAAGGAATTTTTGAAGTTTTATAGAATTATCATACAGTGGGGTAAAGTGGTTTAAAGTGGTTTAAAATGTTGAATGGAGATAGGAAAATGCTTATTGGAGAATACAGACACACCTTAGATTCAAAGGGAAGAATAATAATCCCGGCAAAATTCAGGGGAGAATTAGGAGAACACTTTGTAATGACCAAAGGACTTGACGGGTGTTTGTTTGTCTATCCTCTAAGTGAATGGCAGAGCATTGAAGATAAACTGAGAAAGCTTCCAATGAACAAAAAAGACGCAAGAACCTTTGAACGTTTTTTCTTTTCAGGAGCTGTAGAATGCGAAATGGACAATCAGGGCAGGGTAGTTATACCACAAAACCTAAGGGAATATGCTGGTATCACCAATGAGGTGGTTATTATAGGTATTTCTACCAGGGTAGAGATATGGAGTCAGGATAAATGGGAAAACTACAATAATGAAAGTGATTATACTTATGAGGACATTGCAGAGAGACTGGAAGATATAGATTTATAGGGAATTTATAGGGAGAGACTTTTATGAAGGAACATAAACCAGTGCTTTTAATTGAAACAGTAGAACTTTTAAAGGTAAAGGAAAATGGAGTATATGTGGATGGAACGTTAGGAGCAGGTGGGCATTCTATGGAAATACTGAAAAGACTTAATGGCGGTAAGCTCATTGGTATTGATAGAGATATGAACGCTATTGAAATTGCCCGAAAAAATTTACGCGACTTTTCTAATATGGTTACACTGATTAAGGGGAATTTTAAAGATATAAAGAATATATTAAGCGAGGTTGGAGTCGACATGATAGACGGAGCGGTCCTGGATTTAGGATTTTCATCCATTCAGGTGGATGATCCTGAGAGGGGCTTCTCATATCAAAATGATGGTCCATTGGATATGCGTATGGATAAAGATGATGATCTAACTGCAGAGGAGATTGTTAACACATGGGGAGAAAAGGAACTGGCAGAAATAATATCGACATATGGCGAAGAAAAATGGTCTTCAAGAATTGCTCACTTTATTGTTGAGGCAAGGGGAAAAAGGAAGATAAACACAACTGGTCAGCTGGCTGAAATAATTAAATCAGCTATTCCTGCTCGGGCAAGGAGGACAGGCCCGCACCCGGCCAAGAGGACATTCCAGGCACTCAGGATAGCTGTAAACTCTGAGATTGATATCCTGAGTGACGCATTAAAGAATTTTGTGGATGTTTTAAAACCCGGTGGGAGGATATGTGTAATCAGTTTTCATTCTCTTGAGGATAGAATAGTAAAGCAAACATTTAAGGAATTGGAAAATCCCTGTGTTTGTCCTCCGGACTTACCGGCATGTGTTTGTGGGAAAGAACAGAAGTTGAAGATAATAACTAAAAAGCCAGTATTACCGGATTTGATGGAAATAGAAAATAACCCTCGAGCCAGAAGTGCTAGGTTACGAGTTGCAGAACGGACTTAGACTCAGTTCTATAAATTGAAGGAGAGGAATAAAATTGTTAGAGAGCCGTAGAGTAGAATATTATCAGGTGGATTACAATAAAGTTGAGAAAGCGAATAAAAAAATAAAACGTCAAAAACGGAAATTTAAAAATATGGTTCTCACCATTCTGTTGTGTAGTACAGCAATTTTACTGACATGCAGATATGTAAAGATAACACAGTTAAATTATGAGATTAATAACTTGGAAAAAGAACTAACCACTATTAATGGTGAGAACCAGAATTTAAATGTAAAGCTGGCCGAAACAGAAAATTTAAAAGAAATAGAGAATATAGCAAGAACAAAATTACATATGCATGAACCTCTAAAAGAAGATGTAGTTTATGTTGTTGTTGACAATTATCATGTCGCAAAATCCGAACCGCCACAGAAACCAACAAATAATAATTATGAAATTGGTAATTTTTTTATAAAGATTTTTGGAACGATAATACGATAGCCATGAGGTGATTGGTTTGCCCTCATCCTATAGCAGTATTAAAAAAAGGATTTTTATATTTTTGATTTTACTTCTACTTGTTGGCACTGTTTTGATCGGGAGACTCGCTTGGATTCAACTGGTCCAGGGAAAGTGGTTAAAACAGAAGGCATTGGAACAGTCCACGCTGGATATACAGGTAACCCCAAACAGAGGCACAATATTTGACAGAAATGGTGAAGAACTGGCCGTAAGTGCCAGTGCGGGGATGGTTACCGCTGTACCTCGCAGTATAAGTGATCCGGAAGGAGTATCGGCGGAGCTTGCACCACTTCTGGGTTTAAAGAAGGAGGATATTTTACAGAAGATAAGTAACAAAAAATATCAGGAGGTGCTTCTTAAAAGAAAGGTTTCTAATGATATTATATCCGAGATTAGAAAACTCAATTTAAAAGGTATCGAAATTTCAAGCGATACTAAAAGATATTATCCCAACAACAACCTTGCAGCTCACGTACTTGGCTTTACAGGGACAGATAATCAGGGATTAGACGGTCTGGAAGCAATGTATGATAATATATTGACAGGAGTACCTGGAAGAATATCAACTCCAAAAGATGCAAGCGGGAGGAAAATAGATGATTCGACCTCAGAATATTATAAACCTGAAGACGGATATAACCTTGTTCTGACTATTGATGAGGTAATTCAGCATTATGTTGAAAAAGCACTGGATCAGGCATATGCTGATACAAAACCATCAAAGGGAATGAGTGCGATTGTTATGGACCCGCAGACGGGGGAAATACTGGCTATGGCAAACAGGCCTGATTATAATCCCAATGACCCGTTTGCAGGCCCTAAGGAAAATTGGTACAATTTATGGAGAAATTATGCTGTGTCTAATGTTTACGAACCTGGCTCGGTATTTAAAGCAATAACTGCAGCAGCAGCGTTAGAGGAAGGTGTGGTAACACCGGATGAAGTGTTTTATGACCATGGGTATATTATGGTTGCCGGTCAAAGAATAAACTGCTGGAGGTATTATAATCCACATGGACGTGAAACTTTTAAAGAAGGTGTCGAAAATTCATGCAATGTTGTGTTCGTAACTGTAGCGCAAAGATTGGGAAAAGAAAAATTTTATAAATATATAAATGCCTTTGGATTTGGACAAAAGACAGGAATAAGATTGCCGGGTGAAAGTACGGGAATAGTAAATCCCTTAGAAAAAATTGGGCCAGTTGAGCTGGCAACAATTTCATTTGGTCAGGGCATCTCTGTGACTCCAATACAGATGATAACAGCGTTTTCAGCTATCGCCAATGGTGGGAAGCTGTTTCAACCATACATTGTCAAGGCTATCACAGACAACAATGGCAATGTAGTAAAAAAATATGAGCCTGTACTGGTAAGGCAGGTTATTTCCGAGGAGACCTCTAGAGAGATGCGTGACATACTTGAGGGTGTTGTTGCCAATGGAACAGGGCACAGTGCATATTTGGAAGGCTACAGGGTGGCTGGCAAGACTGGTACTTCAGAAAAATATCAACAGGGGAAATATATTGCTTCCTTTGCTGCATTTGCACCCGCAGATGATCCTAAAGTTGCTGTCTTGGTTGTTATAGATGAACCAAATACTTTTTCCCATATGGGGGGTGCAATTGCAGCTCCAGTAGTGAAAAGTATATTGTCTGACACATTGCGCTATTTAAATGTAGAACCACGCTATTCAGAAAATGATTCTGAATACGTGCAAAAGGATGTTACTGTCCCCAATCTTATTGGCAATAATGTTAATGATGCTGCAAAACAGCTTGATGAACTGCATTTGCAGTATAGCATAGAAGGTGTTGGCAATAAGGTTGTAGATCAAATTCCTAAAGAGGGAGAAAAAATAAAAGAGGGTTCCATGGTAATACTATACTTGGATGGGAAAAGTGAAGGCAATGTAAGGGTGCCTGACTTAAAAGGGAAGACCATACGCGAGGCAAGTGATATTTTGTCATCTTACGGTCTGAAGATAAATATTAAGGGTGATGGATATTGTGTGTCTCAAGATCCCGAGGCAGGTACCGAGGTTGCGCCTGGCACCATTGTCAATCTCCAATTTAAACTTAATGATAACTCATGAGAAAATTGCACAATACTCTGTTTACATTTTTAGGGAGTAAGTGGTATACTATTTGTTGCTTATATCAATGAAATGAGGAGAATATATGCTGTTATCAAAGATGCTTGATGGGCTACAGTATGTTGGTATAAATAACTTCCGTGATATGGAAATAAAACGAGTAATGTATGATTCAAGAAAGGTTGAAGATGGAGATATATTTGTGTGTATAAAAGGTTTTAATACAGATGGTCATATGTATATAGGCCAGGCCATAAAAAAAGGTGCAAAAGCGGTCGTGATAGATGGAAATCATGAGATTAGAAGGGAAGATGTACCTGTCATAATTGTTGAGGATACAAGGAATGCATTGGCATATCTATCAAGTAAAATTTATGGTTTTCCTTCTGGTAACTTTTGTCTTATTGGGGTGACTGGCACCAACGGTAAGACAACAGTTACTTTTTTGATAAAAAACATATTAGATTATCTTGGTAAAAAGACAGGGCTTATTGGGACAATTAAAAATATTGTTGGCGATGAAGAGATTGCTTCAGAACATACAACTCCTGAAGCGGCTGATCTGCAAAAATTATTTCATGATATGACACTAAAAGGGATAGACTATTGTGTTATGGAGGTTTCCTCTCATTCATTGGAGCTTAAGAGGGTGGATTACACAGACTTTAATGTTGGAGTATTGACCAATATAACCCAGGACCATCTTGATTTTCATATTACGATGGATAACTATGTAAATGCCAAAGCTAAGCTTTTTGAAAGGTCTTCGGATTATTGCATTTTAAACGCAGATGATAAATATATCGAAACAATTAAGAGCAAATGTAATCATAAAGCACATATATGTACATACGGTATAGAAAATGGAGATATCAGAGTAAAAATTAACAGTTTGAAAATAGGACAGACAAACTTTGATATTTTAATAAAGGGTAAAAGATATAATGTCAACTATAGGGTACCTGGACGTTTTAGTGTTTATAACGCCATGGCAGCGTTCTCAACATTGTATTGTCTAGGTTTTAGCCCGGAAGATATAGTAGAGGGGATGGAAAACTTTAATGGTGTTCCAGGTAGATTTGAAGTGTTGAATCTGCCGGTTGGTTTTAAGGTTGTCATTGATTATGCACATACACCGGATGGCCTTATGAACATATTAAACTCAATCAATGAATGTGAGCATTCAAGGATTATTACAGTATTTGGGTGCGGTGGGAATAGAGATAAGACTAAAAGACCATTGATGGGTAAGATAGCATGTGAGCTGTCTGATTTGGTAATTATAACCTCAGATAATCCAAGGAATGAAGATCCGATGAAAATAATTGACGACATTGAAGCTGGGATTTTAAATAAGTATAACAATTATTTTAAAATAGAAAATCGAAAGGAAGCGATAAAATTAGCACTGGACATGGCAAAAGATAATGATATAGTGTTACTTGCTGGAAAGGGCCATGAGACATATCAAATTTTGGGGGATAGGACTGTTCCATTTGACGAACGATTAGTAGTTAAGGATATTTTGGGGGTAAAATGATGATAACACTTGACGATATTTTATTTGCTACAAAAGGAAATGTGATTGGCAATGCCTATCATAATCTAAGTTTTTCTGGTATTTCAATAGATAGCCGCAATATAAAAAATGGGCAACTTTTTATACCTTTGGTGGGGGAAAGGTTTGATGGCCATGATTTTATTTTAAATGCTGTACGAGGTGGAGCAACAGCATGTCTTACCCAGAAGGATATTGAAATAGGTGACAACGATACAGTCCTGATAAGGGTACAGGATACATTAAGGTCACTTCAGGATATCGCAAAATATATGAGGCAAAAATATTCAAAAGTAAAAGTTATTGCCATAACGGGAAGTACAGGGAAGACAACAACAAAAAATTTTGTTACTTCTGTTTTATCGCAAAAGTATAAGGTTTTGAGCAATATAGGTAACTATAATAACCAGATAGGTCTGCCTCTCACCTTGGTAGACATTGATGAGACACACGATATAGCAGTATTAGAAATGGGAATGAATTCTTTTGGAGAGATCAGAAACTTAAGTGATATAGCAAGACCGGATGTGGCAATAATAACAAATATAGGGACAGCTCATATAGGTAATTTAGGGTCCAGAGAAAATATTTTAAAAGCCAAACTAGAAATAACAGAGTTCTTTGGAGAAGATAATATTGCTTATTTTAATGGGGATGACGACCTCTTAAACAAGGTAAATGGCAATTATAGGATATTATATTTTGGATTTAATGAAAAAAATGATATTCAGGCATTTAATATAAAGAGCAATAAACAAGATGGTATGGAGTTTGATGTAAGATACAAGGGAGACATAAAACACTTTATGACAAAAATACCAGGGAAACATAATATCTTGAATGCTCTTCCCGCTATTGCTGCTGGATATAATTTTGGTATGAAATACGAGGATATTTTTGATGGATTGGCTGGGACAGTTAATGAAAAAATGAGATTAAAGCTAATAAGTGTAAATGGCATAAGCATTATTGATGACACCTATAATGCAAACCCTGATTCTGTTAAGGCTGCTATAGATTATTTGATTGATATATCTACCAATAGAAGAAAGGTCGTAATATTGGGTGATATGCTTGAATTGGGTGAATATACTGTTAAAGCCCATGAAGAGATAGGTGAATACTGCCACCTATCAGGTATAGATCTGCTTATTGCCTATGGCGATTATTCAAAGCATATTGTTGATTCTGCTGTTAATAGCGGAATGAGGCCTGGCGATGTATTTTATTACCAAAATAAACAAGAACTGTTCCGAAGTTTAAAAACTATCGTCAAACCGGGAGACGTGATACTGGTTAAGGGTTCTCGAGGGATGAAGATGGATGAAATAGTAGATTACCTGGAGGAGAAATACGATGGGACAATTTTTTAGCTCTATTTTTTCTGATAGCCTTTTTGTGAATTTAATGCTAATAACAGTTTTATCCTTTATGCTTAGTATTTTTATAGCACCTCCAATTATAGAACAAATGGGAAGATTAAAATATGGGCAGGAGGTTCGTGAGGATGGACCAAAAACTCACCTTGCAAAATCGGGCACCCCAACAATGGGTGGAATTATATTTATAATTTCTTCTGTATTAGTTTCACTTTTCCTTATACCTAACAGTATGGATAAATGGGCATTGATATTATTGACATTATCCTTTGCATTTATCGGATTTTTAGATGACTATCTTAAAGTAGTTAGAAAAAAAAGTTTGGGCTTAAAAGCAAGGGAGAAACTTATATTGCAATTTGTTATCAGCTTTATTTTTGCATATTACGTATATATAACCCACGGTAGTGAGATTTATATCCCATTTTTAAAGTTCTATGTAGATATTGGGGTTTATTTTATCCCATTTATTGTATTTGTTGTTGTTGGTACGGTAAACAGCGTCAATTTAACTGATGGACTTGATGGCCTGGCCGCAGGAGTTACATTTATAGTATCGGCTTTTTTTACACTTTCGGGTCTAATGACAGGTAATATTGCAACAATGCTTTTTGGTAGTTCTATAACTGGATCAGTACTTGGTTTCTTGCGTTATAACATTTATCCTGCTGAGATATTTATGGGCGATACAGGTTCTTTAGCCTTGGGAGGAGCCGTTGCTGGTATGGCAGTCATAGCAGATATGCCTTTGATTTTACCTATTGTAGGTGGAATTTATGTGATAGAGGCAGCATCGGTAATTATACAGGTACTGTTTTTCAGGTTAACGGGCAAGCGGATATTTAAGATGAGTCCTTTGCATCATCATTTTGAGATGCTGGGGTGGCATGAGACAAAGGTTGTTAATTTGTTTATAATCATTACGTTGATTTTATCTGTGATTGGACTAATTTCTTTATATTGACGATTGGGGTGCTAAACAATGAGTGAAAAGATTTTAGTAGTAGGGTTAGGTATGAGTGGTATAGCAGTTTCTAAGGTTTTAAATTCTATTGGGTATGAAGTGCTTGTATATGACGATAAACCATATGATCAGATAGAGGGAATAGACAAATTGCAAAACCTGCCAATTACCCGAGTCATGGGCGATCCGTTGTCCTATATAAATGAGATAAACTGTATTGTAGTCAGTCCTGGTGTACCGCTGGACAAAGAATTTATTGTAAAAGCGATAGATAGAGATATTGAAGTGATATCCGAAATAGAATTGGCGTACAGAATATCAAAAGCCCCTATAATAGCTATAACTGGAACCAATGGGAAGACAACGACGACTGCACTGACGGGAGAAATATTTAAGAATGCAGGTTTAAAAACAAGGGTTTCTGGGAATATAGGCAAGCCTTTGATTTATGATTGTTATGAGGCGGATGATGATGAAATAATTATTGCTGAGATAAGTAGTTTTCAATTGGAAACTATAAGGTATTTTCATCCGCACATTTCTGCCATATTGAATATAACTCCTGACCATTTAGATCGGCATAAGACAATGGAAAATTATATTTATATAAAGTCAAAGATTTTTATGAATCAAGATACTTCTGATTTTGCTATATTAAATTTTGATGATCCAAATACATGGGGCCTACATGATAAAATAAATGCACGGTTAGTGCCTTTCAGCCGAAGAGAAAGACTAAAAGATGGGTTATATATTGACGGTGAACATATAATTTCTAACATTGATAACAGTATGGAAAAAATAATTGACATAAATGAAATTTTTATTCCGGGTAAACATAATCTTGAAAATGCACTGGCAGCCTGTGCAATTGCAAAGTCGTGGGGAATTAATAACGATACGATAAAATATACCCTGAAGACATTTAAAGGGGTGGAACACCGCATTGAGTTTGTAGATGAAATCAATGGGATAAAATTCATCAATGATTCTAAAGGTACTAATCCAGATGCAGCTATAAAGGCAATTGAAGCGATCAAAGGAGATATCATCCTTATTGCTGGTGGCTATGATAAAGGCAATGATTATTATGATTTTATTCAAAGCTTTGATGATAAGGTCAGGTATTTGATACTTATAGGAGCAACTGCTGACAAGATAGAAAAGCAAGCTACCTCAATGGGCTATACAAATGTTGTAAGGGCGCAAACTCTGAAAGAAGCTGTGGATAAGGCGTATCAATTAGCAAAGAGGGAAGATACAGTATTGCTCTCGCCTGCCTGTGCCAGTTGGGATATGTTTAGTAACTTTGAAGAGAGAGGAAAGCTATTCAAATCTTATGTAAAGGCGCTCAGGGGGTAAATTTATGCCAAAAAAGGGAGTTTATGATTATAATCTGCTGATGATAGTAACAATACTCCTTGCTATAGGTATAGTAATGGTATTCAGTGCCAGCTCGGTATCAGCATACTTCAAGATGGGAGACCCATATTATTTTTTGAAACGTCAGCTTTTATGGGGCGCTCTTGGTTATGTCGTAATGATATTTTTCATGAATTATGATTATTGGAAATTAAAAAAGTTTTCTAATATTACTTTGTTAATCACGATCTGCTTGCTTGTCGCTGTTTTGATTCCTGGCATAGGAATTGAAATAAATGAGGCAAAAAGATGGATCGGTTTTGGTGGACTTACCATACAGCCGAGTGAGATAGCTAAAATAGGTATAGTATTGTATATGTCTACAAGTCTAGAAAATGGTGGCAAAGATAAACTCAACAATTTTTTTAAAGGCTTGGTTCCATATCTTGTATTGCTGGGTGTTATTTTTATTTTGATAGTTATGGAGCCCAATTTAAGTACAGCTGGTATAATCTTGATTGTTGGATTAGTAATTTTGTATACTGCTGGTGCAAAAATTTCACATATAGTTTTCCTTGTTTTTAGCGGGGTTGGCCTGGCCGCTTCCTTGATAGCATCTAATGCTTATAAACACTGGCAGGAACGTATATTTGGTTTTCTTGATCCATGGTCTGATGTAAGTGATACCACATTTCAAATAGTTCAATCACTTTATGCACTGGGTTCAGGAGGATTATTTGGTACAGGCCTTGGTAAGAGCAGGGAAAAACTTCTTTATTTGCCAGAGCCACAAAATGATTTTATTTTTTCGATAATTGGGGAAGAATTGGGATTTATAGGTGCTTCCATTATAGTAGTTTTGTTTATTGCATTAATAATACGTGGTTTAAGAATAGCGGCACGTTCTCAAGATCTGTTTGCTGTACTGATGGCTACCGGTATTACATCATTAATTGGGATACAGGCTTTGATGAACATAGCTGTTGTGACATCCTCAATGCCGGTTACAGGAGTACCTTTACCTTTCATAAGTGCCGGTGGTTCATCAATGGTATTCACTATGGCCGGGGTAGGCATACTTTTAAATATTTCAAGATATATTGAATAGGAGATAATGATTATGAAGGTATTGATTGCAGGTGGTGGTACAGGGGGGCACGTATATCCAGGGATTGCAATAGCAAAAGAGCTAAAAGAAAGAGATATTAATACTGAGATATTGTTTGTAGGTACTGAAAATGGACTGGAAAACAAAATAGTTCCAGGAGAAGGGTTCGAACTCAAGACAATACATTCAAAGGGATTCAAGCGAAAAGCAATAACTGAAAATTTTAAAACAATATCAGTAAATTTTCAGGGGTTATTGGATTCATATAGAATTGTTTCTAACTTTAAGCCAGATATAGCGATAGGCACAGGAGGATACGTGACTGGCCCTGTTCTTTTGATTTGTTCATTTATGAGAATCAAAACCGTTATACATGAATCCAATGTAATCCCCGGAGTTACAAATAAAATCTTATCACGATTTGTTGACAGGATTGCTTTGAGCTATGAGGAGACAAAAAAATATTTTAATAAAAGGATAGCCGGAAAGATTGTAGTTACAGGAAACCCAGTACGAAAGGATATATTTATTTACAGGAAAAGTGAGGCAAAAAAAGCCCTTGGCTTTGATGTGTCAAAACCATTGATTGTTTCTGTAGGTGGAAGCCGTGGAGCAGCTAATATAAATAAGACCGTTC
Organism: Calorimonas adulescens; assembly: GCF_008274215.1. NCBI lineage: Bacteria > Bacillati > Bacillota > Clostridia > Thermoanaerobacterales > Thermoanaerobacteraceae > Calorimonas > Calorimonas adulescens. Next base: position 20,551 of record NZ_VTPS01000009.1, read on the forward strand.
TTTCATATTTAAATAACTATATGCCGTCAAACATACAGTTTCTATTTATTACAGGTGAAAACCAGTATGAAAGTATAATTAAGCAATGCAATATGTTAAAAAATAAAGATGTGAAGGTTATACCTTACGCATATAATATGCCAGTTGTATATGCAGCGGCTGACCTCATTATCTGCAGAGCTGGGGCTATGACTATTTCAGAGTTAATAGCGTGTGGAAAGCCCTCTATCCTTATACCATCTCCATATGTAGCAGAAAATCATCAGGAATATAATGCCAGAACCTTGGAAAAAATAGGGGCAGCCAAGGTGATATTGGAAAAAGATCTTGATGAGAAAATTCTATATAATTATATTAATGAAATAATATATAATAATGATAAATTAAAGGCAATGAGCGAAAGTGCAAAATCTTTATCTAAGCCTGATGCCCTCGATCAGATTGTTGATTTGATGTATACTCTGGCAAGGTCTTAGATTGTAACCCTAACCTCTGCTCTAACATATTATAAAAATGTACTTAGAGCCGAGGAGGGTTATATATGGGGAAATATAAAATAGTTGGAGGTAAAAAAATTAACGGTTCTATAGAGATTGGTGGTGCAAAAAATGCTGCTTTACCCATAATCATCGCTACAACTTTGGCTAAAGGTGTTTCTATTATACATAATTGTCCGTATTTAGAAGACATAACAATATTAATAAAAATTTTGAGCAGGATTGGTTGTAAAATTATGTATCAAGACCATACTCTGGTTATTGATACATCCAGCATTAATTCGACTGATTTGACCTTTGGTCTTTGTGAAAAGATAAGGCCATCTATTTTGCTGATAGGTGCGTTGATAGCAAATTATAGTGCTGTAAACATCACCTATCCCGGTGGCTGCGAAATAGGACCCAGGCCGATTGATCTGCATCTGAAAGGACTTAGGGCATTGAATATAAATATTAAAGAGTCACATGGCAATATTAATGCGATAGCCTCAAAAATAAAGGGTAATGAGATTCTACTTGATTATCCAAGTGTTGGCGCCACAGAGAATATTATGCTCGCAGCATGCCTTGCAGAAGGCAAAACCATCATCAGAAATGCAGCAAAAGAACCGGAGATAATAGACCTCCAAAACTTTTTAAATTTAATGGGTGCGGATGTAAATGGGGCAGGTACAAATTCTATCTATATTAGCGGGGTTGATAGATTAAATCCTGCTGAGTATACCATAATACCGGATCGAATAGCAGCAGGCACTTACATGATTGCCGCTGCAATAACCGGTGGAGAAATAATATTAAAAAATGTAATAAGTGAGCATATTCAACCTATAATTGCAAAACTTAAGGAATGTGGTTGTTCTATTAATACAAATGAAAATATTTATTTAAAAGCGCCGCCAAGAGTAAAGGCGCTAGACATAATAAGAACCCTTCCATATCCTGGATTTCCTACAGATTTGCAGGCTCCCATAATGGCACTGATGTCCATTGCGAAGGGTACAACAATCATAACAGAGACAGTTTTTGAAAACAGGTTTAACCATGTAGAAGAATTAAAAAAAATGGGTGCCGATATAAAGGTGGACGGGAGGATAGCTGTTATAAGAGGTGTAGATTGTCTGTATGGTTCTAGTGTTGCTGCAAAGGATTTGAGGGGTGGTGCTGCACTTGTATTGGCCGGTTTGGCGGCCTATGGTGATACGATTGTGGATAAAAATGAGCATATAGATAGAGGTTATGAGTGTTTTGATGATAATTTGAGAAGTCTTGGGGCAGAAATTTATAAAATATGAAGTGATGAATATGGAAACTAAAGTCTATCAATTTCCGCATAAAAAGAAAAGACATTCAAAGTTTGGTGTATGGATTATTATTACCTGCATATTTTTACTGATTTTTTATCTGGTGAATACAGACATTTTTATAGTAAAGAACATTGAAGTTACTGGTAATTACTATCTTTCAGAGAAAGATATTATATCTCTGGCAGGTATAAGTCCCGGCCAAAATATTTTTACCATAAATTTGGACAAGATAAGAACAAATTTATTAGAGAATCCTCATATTAAAGATATAAAAATCAGGCGAAGTTTGCCGAACAGTATTATAATAGATATTGATGAAAGAAATGTTGTAGCTGCTGTTCCATATAGTGGAGTTTATCTTCAGATAGATGAGGATGGAGTAGTGATTGAGGTATCAAAAGAATATCAGGATAGTAGTATGCCAATTTTAAGTGGCTTAAAAGTAAAAAATTTTTATGTTGGTAAGAAATTGGACTTAGAAAATATAAGTGAGTTCAATAAATCTCTTGCTATTTTGAAGGGATTGAAGGAAAATAAAATGGAGGATCTTATATCTGAGGTTAGAATACTTGATGGTAGTATTTCGTTGATTTCTTCTACAGGATTGATGATTGATTTTAATGTAGAAAAAAATATAGATTATCGGTTGTCTTTTTTAAAAAGTGTCTTGCTTGACCTGTCAAGTAAAAATTATAAAGAAGGGCACATTATTGTAGATGATGTTGGCAATATAATATATAGACCCAACCAATAGTAGGAGGAGTTATAATTGAGAATAAGAGGGCAAATAGCCATTTCATTAATATGTGTAATACTTGGTCTGATGATTTCCTTGCAGTTTCGTTCTGTACAAAATGGTGGTGGAGCTGTGACAATTCAGAGGGTTGAAGAGCTGACGGCGCAGTTAAAACAGGTAGAAGATGAAAATAATAGTTTGAAACTGCAGGTTTCTCAGCTGCAAAATAAACTCGATGAATATGAGACATCATCTTCTCAAACCAATACGATTATATCTTCACTTAGAGAGCAACTGGAAGATGTCAATATATTGGCCGGATTAACCGATGTACAGGGGCCGGGCGTAATAGTAACTCTTAATGATAGCAAACAAGAGATTCAACCTGGAGAAGACCCAAGTTTGTTTCTCATTCATGATGACGATTTGTTGAAAGTTTTGAATGAACTTAGAGCTGCAGGGGCTGAGGCTGTTTCTTTAAATGAACAGCGAATTGTTGCAACAACAGAAATCAGATGCGTGGGTCCAACTGTGAATGTTAATTCGGTGAGGTTTGCGCCACCTTATGTCTTCAAGGCAATTGGTGATCCTGATACGTTGGAAGCTGCACTGATGTTAAAGGGTGGTGTTGTTGACACATTGAGGTATTGGGGAATAGAAATCAGCATTAAGAAGGCTGATAAAATTATTGTACCCAGATACAATGGTACGTTGAACTTTAAGTATGCAGCTCCAGTGAAAGAGGGTGCAAAATAGTGATTATTCCAATAATAGGTTTAATAGTTGGTATACTGCTTGGCATTTTTTTACCAGTCAATATTTCGGCCACATATGCGTCGTATCTATCTATTGCAATACTGGCTTCCTTAGACTCTGTACTTGGTGGGGTTAGGGCAAACATGGAGAAAAATTTTGATTTGGATATATTCATAACAGGATTTATCAGCAATTCGCTTGTAGCAGCAGGCCTGGCCTACATAGGTGATTTATTGGGTGTACCAATTTATTTAGCTGCTATAATTGTATTTGGTAGCAGGATATTCAATAATATTGCAATTATTAGGAGGTACCTGGTATTTTCTTTGCGCAAGAAATAATCAAAAAATAATAGGGGCCCTAATCGTTTTTACCATAAAGGGGGAAAATACATGAATGAAATAATAACTGGAATGGATATTGGTACTTCAAAAATATGTACCGTAATATCTCAAATAAACAAAAATGGTGATATAGAAATCAGGGGTGTTGGTGTGAGCCCATGTACTGGTCTGAAGAAAGGTGTTGTTGTTGATATTGATGAGACAGTAAAAGGTATAAAAAGTTCAGTCAGTCAGGCTGAGCATATGGCCAATATTGATGTCAGGACTGTATTTTTAAACGTTGCAGGTGGACATGTCAGTTTCATAAAAAATAGAGGAATCATTGCTGTTACTGGAGAGAACAGGGAGATTACGAAGCATGATATTGTCAGGGTAATAGAAGCCGCTAAGGTAATTGCAATACCTTCCGATAAAGAGATTATTGATGTTATACCAATCCAATATATTATAGACGGGTATGATGAAATACGCGACCCTATAGGGATGATAGGCACCCGATTGGAAGTGGATGCGAACATAGTAATATCATCGACGACATCTGTAGAAAACCTTACACGATGCATCCGTAAGGCAGATCTTGAAGTGGGTGGCGTTATTGCATCACCATTAGCTGAAGGCGAGGTTTTGGTATCACAGGACGAAAAAGAATTGGGGGTTTGTATACTTGACGTAGGAGCAGGGACAACAGATATTTCTGTATTTAAAGAGGGCACTATTGTATATTCCAAGCTACTGCCTGTTGGTGGAGACCATATAACCAATGATATAGCAGTGGGGCTGAAAGTTTCCTTGGCAGAGGCCGAGAGGTTAAAAAAACAATATGGTTTTGCCATGGCAGATATGATTGATGAAGATGAAGAAATAAATATCAATGTTATAGGTAGCCAAAACCCGGTGAAGATTAAAATTAAAGACATATGTGAGATAGTGGAAGCCAGGATACACGAAATCATTATGCTTACAAATAAAAATTTGATAGAATCAGGATTTAAGTCATCTATATCAACAGGGGTTGTATTAACCGGTGGGGGCATCTCTCAGATTAAGGGTAGTGTAGAGCTTGCACAAAAAATATTGGGTATTCCGGTAAGAATTGGGTCACCTGATTACATAGGGGTATCATTGCCTACGCATTCCGTAGCAGTTGGTATTATTAAATATGTGGCGAGACATAAAAGAGACATGCTGGGTACAGGTGCTATTGAAACAAAAGACAGGCGACTCAATGGTCAATTCAGATTAATCGATAGGGTAAAAGAGTTTTTTTCTGATTTTTTCCAATAGATTAACCAATAAGGGGGTTTAATGCTAATGATTGATTTTGAGGTTGAGAATTCACCTTTTGCTACAATACGAGTAATAGGTGTTGGTGGTGGCGGTACAAATGCAGTAGATAGAATGATAAAGGAAGGCCTAAAGGGTGTAGAATTCATAGCAATGAATACTGATAAACAGGCTCTATTTCATTCATCTGCATCCATAAAGATTCAGATCGGTGAAAAACTGACAAGAGGGCTTGGAGCAGGAGCAAATCCTGAAATTGGTAGAAAAGCTGCAGAGGAAAGTAGAGACGATATAGCAGAATATCTGAAAGGTTGTGACATGGTTTTTATTACGGCAGGTATGGGTGGAGGAACAGGTACAGGAGCAGCGCCTGTCATAGCTCAAATAGCAAAGGAAATGGGGGTTTTGACCGTAGGGGTTGTTACCAAGCCTTTTACCTTTGAAGGGCATAAAAGAATGGCGCAGGCTGAGAAGGGAATAGAGGAGTTAAAGAAAAATGTTGATACTCTTGTAACAATCCCTAATGATCGACTATTACAAGTGGTGGAGAAAAAGACGTCCATGATAGATGCCTTTAAAATGGCTGATGATATTTTAAGACAGGGTGTTCAAGGTATTTCCGATTTAATAACAATTCCGGGATTAGTTAATCTTGATTTTGCGGATGTTAAGACTATTATGTCTGAGACCGGCCTGGCCCATATGGGAATAGGTATGGCCAGCGGCGAGAATAGGGCGACTGATGCTGCCAAACTGGCCATACAAAGCCCTCTTCTTGAAACCTCAATAGAAGGAGCAAAAGGAGTTTTACTTAATATTACAGGTGGTCCCAATTTAAGTCTTTTTGAGGTTAACGAGGCTGCCAATTTTATCTATGAGGCTGCAGACCAGGATGCCAATATTATTTTTGGTGCTGTTATTGATGAGACATTAAATGATGAAATAAAAATTACAGTCATTGCGACAGGTTTTGAGCAGAGTGGTATCAAACAAAAACCATTAAAAGCTGGTACTGGCAAGGAAGAAAAAAGCATGGAATTTGATATTTATAATGAAGATGAACTTGATATACCAACCTTCTTGAGAAGAAATAAAAAGCGTTTATAATACTTACACTACTCCCGTTTGGGAGTTTTTTTGTCGTAATTTGCCTCAAAATTATACCGCTTTTTTTACAATAAATTTATGTTCTATTTGATATCATTAAAGCATAAAATGAATCGTTAGGACATATAAAATATTAAGTATAAATAATAGAGGGTACCAATGTATATAGATGTTATATTAATAGAAAACATTGTTTTAAACTATCTAGTTCTGTATATTACGTCTATTCTAGTAAAATATAAAAGCACATTTATAAAAATTTTTGTAGGGTCCTTGGTTGGAGCTCTGTATGTCATCCCTTTGTTTGTGTACAATAATGCGTTATTTAACTCTGTTACAATGAAGTTCATGCTTTCAGCATTGATGATAGTAATTGTATTTCACCCTACAAGGTTTAAAGAATTTATAAGACTGTTATCTTACTTTTATTTAGTTTCATTGATATTTGGGGGTGTAGCATTTGCTTTATATTATTCAGTTATGGCATCAGAAAGTTATAGTCTCAATGGAATTTTTGTCATTAATGATTTTCCAGTAATACTTATAATCGCAACCATACTGCTTGGAAGTTTTTTGATATTTTACTGCATAGAATATGTAAGGAAAATACGTAAAAATCTAGTACAGATGGAGATCATAATTGAAAATAATTATGTTTCAACCTGTGCGTTGATCGATACAGGTAATACCCTGTATGAGCCAATAAGTCATATACCGGTAATTATTGTGGAGTTTGATATATTGAAGGAGATATTGCCTGAGAAAGTGATAGAGTGTATTTCACAATTAAATCAGATAAACTCTCAGGACTTTGATAACTTTACCTTAGATCAAAAATGGTTAAAAAGGTTTAGACTTGTTCCATTTAAAGCTATTGGCAAAGAAAATGGTATGCTTCTTGGCTTTAAACCAGACGGACTTAAGATTAAAGACGACAATGCGACCAAAGTCATCAATGATGTTGTACTCGGTATATATTTTGATAAATTATCTCAAAATAATGAATACGGTGCTCTGCTACATCCTGATTTGCTGTCAGAGTAAATAAAAATATGGGGGGACATTCGATGTACAAAATATGGAATGTCAGCAATTTGCTTGGTAGATTAATAAGAGAAATCCTAAGCCGCATTAATAAGATTTATTATATTGGAGGACCGGAAGCATTGCCGCCACCTCTCAGTGCTGTAGAAGAAAATGAACTCCTGGAGAGATTAAAGAGCGGAGAAAATGAGGTGAAAAGTGAGCTCATCGAGAGGAATCTCAGACTTGTAGTATATATCGCAAAGAAGTTTGAAAATACAGGTATAAACATAGAAGATCTAATATCAATTGGAACTATTGGCCTCATTAAAGCTGTAAATACTTTTGATCCCAATAAAAAAATAAAATTGGCGACCTATGCATCAAGATGTGTAGAAAATGAAATCTTGATGTTCTTGAGAAGGAACAATAAAACCAAGTTAGAAGTGTCTATAGACGAGCCATTGAATGTAGATTTAGATGGAAATGAGCTGCTGTTGTCTGATATTCTTGGCACTGATAACGAGGTAATATATCAATACGTAGAGAATGAAGTAGATAAACAGTTGTTAGAGATGGCAATACAAAAACTTTCGAAAAGAGAGAAAGACATAATAAATTTAAGGTTTGGCCTTAATGGGCAGATTGAAAAAACACAGAAAGAAGTGGCAGATATGCTTGGAATATCTCAATCATACATATCCAGATTAGAAAAGAGAATTTTAAAGAGGTTAAGGAAAGAAATTACAAGGATGGTTTAGAGAATAATTACACTGTTCCTCGGCAATACTTAGATAATAAGGAGGGACAGTTATGGTTAATAACAAAGTTGAGATATGTGGTGTCAATACATCCAAACTTCCTATACTGACCAATGAGGAAATGCTTGAGCTAATGAATAAAATGAAAAATGGCGACAAAGAAGCAAGAGAAAAATTTATCAAGGGGAATCTGCGACTCGTATTGAGTGTGATACAAAGGTTTAATAACAGGGGAGAAAGTGTAGACGATCTGTTTCAGGTTGGATGTATAGGCCTGATAAAGGCAATAGATAATTTTGATGTAAATCAAAATGTAAGATTCTCTACCTATGCTGTTCCAATGATTATTGGTGAAATAAGGAGATATTTAAGAGACAATAATTCCATCAGGGTGAGTCGTTCCCTTAGGGATATGGCGTATAAGGCTCTACAGATTAAAGATAGGCTTGTAAACGAAAATTCAAAAGAGCCCACCCTTTCAGAAATAGCAAAAGAACTTAATGTCTCTGAAGAAGAGATTGTGTTTGCACTGGATGCAATACAGGACCCTATTTCCCTGTTTGAACAGGTATATCACGATGGCGGAGATGCAATATATGTCATGGACCAGATCAGCGATGAAAATAATCAAGATGATACATGGCTTGATAATATATCTTTAAAGGAAGCAATGTCGAAGTTGAGCGAGCGGGATAAAAATATAGTGCGGCTGAGATTTTTTGAGGGCAAGACCCAGATGGAAGTTGCAGAAGAAATTGGAATTTCTCAAGCTCAGGTTTCAAGACTAGAGAAATCGGCATTGAATCAGATGAGAAAGTATATATAAGGTAGTTATTCAAGATGGAGTGTCAGCTCCTTATTTTTTTGTGTTTTTTTTATTACTTTGTTCATATTCATAATTTAGACAGGTATTTAAGGGGGGACGAGTTATGGTCAAGATAACGGAACTGAAGGAAAAAGAAGTTGTAAATATTCAGAATGGCTGCAAACTTGGTTATGTGAGTGATATTGATATTAACCTTGAAGATGGTGTGGTGGAGGCTTTGGTGATACCAGGAGGAAGCAATTTTTTGGGCCTGTTTAAAAGAAATAATGATATTATTATACCATGGAATTTTATAAGAAAAATTGGAGTAGATGTAATACTTGTAGATATATCAGATAATATAACATAAGAAGGTAGACTTACAACATTTTGTTGTATATAATATATATAGTACAACATGCTGATGGGGGTAATTTGAAATGAGATGTCCGTTTTGCGGAAATGAAGATACAAAAGTTATAGACTCTCGTTCTACAGATGAGGGTAATTCTATACGCAGGAGACGAGAATGTGAAAGATGTGGTAGACGTTTTACAACCTATGAAAAATTGGATGAAATACCTTATATGGTGATCAAAAAAGATGGTTCAAGAGAACCCTTTGACAGAAACAAAATACTTAATGGACTTATAAAGGCCTGTGAAAAGCGCCCTGTTTCAATAAATGTTTTAGATGATATTGTTAAAGATTTAGAGAAAAGGCTGTACAATAATAATGAGAAGGAGGTACCAACGCAGTTAATAGGAGAGATGGTTATGGATGCATTAAAAGACACTGATGAAGTGGCTTATGTCAGATTTGCCTCTGTTTATAGACAATTTAAGGATGTAAGCACGTTCATGGATGAAATCAAAAAACTGATGGACGAAAAGAGGTAAATAAATGTACAAGACAGAAGTGTTTGCATTAAATAACATATGTGATTTTGAATATTTTAATATACCTGCTTTTGAGTCTAAGGGCAATATATTTACCTTTTTTTCTACTCGAAATGGCGGTGTTAGTGGAGGGTATTATAGCAGTTTAAATCTTAGTTTTAGAAAACAGGATGATATTGAAAACGTGGTAAAGAATTATGGCATATTGTGTAACAGATTTAATTTAAATATAAATTCAATGGTATTTTCAGACCAAATACACAAGGATAATATAGTGAGGGTTAACTCTTCCCATTCAGGTTTTCCATTATATGGTAAAAAAATATATGATTGTGATGCGCTAATCACTGACGAAAGAGAACTCCCTCTTGTTACATATTATGCTGACTGTGTACCTATATACTTTTTTGACCCGGTTAATGAAGCTGTTGGCCTGGCCCATGCAGGATGGAGGGGAACCCTCATGAAGATTGGAGCAAAAGTGGTAGATAGAATGGAGGAAGTTTTTGGGACAAACCCTTCAAATTTGCTTGTTGCCATAGGTCCTTCAATAGGTTCATGTTGCTATGAAGTTGGCGGAGATATATATGACCTGTTTGCTTCTGAGTTTGTGGGAGACAACAATTTTATTTATGAAGAAAAGGACGGCAAATATAAGCTTGATTTAAAATTATGTAATAGACAACAGCTTATAGAAAAAGGAGTTAAAAGCACCAATATATATATATCCAGTTATTGTACATCATGTGAAGGACAGTATTTCTTTTCATACAGACGTGACAAAGGAAAAACTGGGTTACATTGTGCCATAATCATGTTAAGGTGAGGAGATGGATGCAAATGTCTAGTAAAATACTAATAATCGAGGATGAACAAAATATTCAGGAACTGTTAAGTTTTAATATTTCCAATGCAGGGTATGATGTTAGAGTGTCTGATAACGGCAATGATGGTCTTGCGAAAGCATTCAGCGAATCTCCAGATTTAATTATATTGGATCTTATGCTACCAGATATGGATGGCTTTGAAGTTTGCAAGAGATTAAAATCAGATGTAAAAACTAAGATGATACCAATAATAATTCTTACTGCTAAAAGTGAAGAACTGGATAAGATATTGGGATTGGAGTTGGGTGCAGATGATTACATTACTAAACCTTTTAGTATAAGAGAATTATTGGCTCGTATTAAGGTTGTACTGAGGAGAGGCAAAGTTGAGGATGATGAGAAAGTTAATAATGAGGAGTCAATAATAAAAATTGGCGATATGGAAATAGATTGTGAAAAGTTTACAGTAACTAAAAATGGGAATCCTCTTGACCTGACTTTAAAGGAATTTGAATTGCTTAAGCTTTTAGTACTAAATAAGGATAAAGTGCTTACAAGAGATTTTCTTTTAGACAAGGTATGGGGGTATGAATATTCTGGAGAGACACGTACTGTAGACGTTCATATAAGACATTTACGAAGAAAAATTGAAAAAGATGACAATTATCCTCAATATATTGAGACAGTTAGAGGAGTTGGATATAAGTTTAATGGCAAAGGAGCACAATAATGCAAAAAAGGCTTATGATTAGTTTTATAATAATAATGTGTCTTACTTTGACTTTAAGCTACATGTTATTTTTAAATATATATTCATCTCATATTGTTAAAATTATAAAAAATGAATTATATAAAGATGCAGACAATCTGTTTTTGTTTCTTTCTGAGCATGATGATGTAGAAGGGTATCTTAATAGCTATGTCAATGAAACAGGAAATAATATATCTGTCGTTTATGACGGCAAGCAAATAAATTCAAGTCAAGGTGTTAGCAAAGAAATTATAAATAATTTAACCAATAGATTGAAAGAAAGTGATAAATCAGATCTTATTAGAATCAGCGGTAATGAACGCATTATAGCTGTAGGTGAGTCTTCTCCTGATAGAGCCATTTCTGTATTCATATCGGCATCATATGATAAGTATGCTGGCTTTGGCGTTGATGAATGGACATATCTTATCGTTATTTTTACACTTTGTCTTGCTGTTTCCATATTATTATGGTATAGGTTCATATTCCATATTACGAGATCAATAAAAAATATAACACGGGTTGTCAGTGACATTACAGATGGCAATTACGAGGAATTAATTCATTATGAATATGATGATGAAATGGGTGAACTGGTAAAAGCTTTCAATTTAATGGCGAATAAACTGAAATCAATAATGGAGGAAATGCATGACAGGAATTCTAAACTTGAAGCTGTCTTGAAAGGCATTGTGAACGGTGTAATAGCTATAGATGACCATGGGAAGATAATATTAATTAATGAAGCTGCAAAAAAAATACTGAACTTATCCAATACTGATGTAATAGATAAATATCTGTTGGAAGTTATAAGGAACTATAGACTGTCTCAAGAATTAGATAGTTACATTCATAAAAAAACAAAAAACAATGTGGATTTTGAAATTAATCTTCCACAAAACAAAACTCTGAAAGTATATATTAATCCTATAGTTAATTCTGAATTAGCTAATAAAACCATAGGAACTGTTATAGTGTTCAATGATATTACTGAACTCAAAAGGCTTGAAAGAATAAGAAGCGATTTTGTAGCAAATGTGTCTCACGAACTGCGTACCCCATTAACATCCATTATGGGGTTTGTAGAGACTTTAAAAGAAGGGAATATAAAAGATGAAGCTACCACTGAGAGATTCCTTGATATTATCTCACTGGAAACAGAAAGATTAACACGACTCATAAATGATATACTTACGCTTTCTGAAATAGAAAATGTAAGAGAGGATGTAAAAAAAGATGTTATAGGTATTAAGGATTTGATTGAGGATATTACGTATATACTTGATAGTAAAGCAAAAGAAAAGAACGTCAATATTTTAATAAAGATTGACCCTGAAGATTTAAAAATTATTGCAAATAGAGATAGGATCCATCAATTATTTATTAATTTGATTGACAATGGGATAAAATATAATAAAGAAAATGGCACAGTTATAATAAATGTATGGAAGGAAAAATGTAATATTAATATATCAGTTAAGGATACAGGCATAGGTATACCCAGAGAACATATTCCAAGAATTTTTGAGAGATTTTATAGAGTAGATAAAGGAAGATCAAGGAAATTAGGGGGTACAGGACTTGGCCTGGCCATTGTAAAACATATAATAGAGTCTATGAATGGAGATATTGTAATCAACAGCGAACCAGGTGTAGGTACAGAGTTTCTTATAACCTTGAATGGTGTGTGCGATAATTTAACATGAATTTAACACTACGTTAATATCTAATTTACATTGAACTGATATCATATTATCCGTAGGAAAGAGTAAAAAATAACGGAGGTGCGTGCACAAAATGTTAAATAGTAAAAGATTGGTATTAGTTCTTCTGTCTGTTTTGTTAATTGCAATGGTTATTTTATCAGGGTGCGGATCATCCCAATCTCGGCAACCTACTGCACCAGGTAATGGGTCGAGCAGTTCTGAACAAAATAGCGGACAAAGCTCAACTTCAGAAGATACTCTATCAGGTACTATAACTGCTGCAGGCTCAACAGCTATGCAGCCGTTAGTTGAAAAGGCGGCAGCCAGATTTATGGAATTACATCCTAATGTAACAATTACAGTTCAAGGCGGTGGCAGTGGGACGGGTCTTTCACAGGTTGCCAATGGGGCGGTTGATATTGGCAATTCGGACGTGTTTGCAGAGGAAAAATTAGGTGCGGATCAAGCTAAGGAACTGGTAGATCACCAGGTAATAGCACAGGGATTTGCTGCAATAGTTAATAAGGATGTACAGGTAGATAGCCTTACAAAGCAGCAACTTATAGACATTTTTACAGGTAAAGTCACAAACTGGAAAGATGTTGGTGGCCAGGACCTGAAGATTGTTGTAGTTAATAGGCCGACCAGTTCAGGAACAAGGGTTACATTCATCGCTAAAGCTCTTGATGGTGCACAAGTAATAGAGGGCAATACATTAACTGAAGATTCGAATGGCACTGTTTTGGCCACAGTCGCACAGCAGCCCGGTGCAATAAGTTATCTTGGCCTTGCATACCTTGATGAAAGTGTAAAGGCCCTTAAGATAGATGGCGTAGAACCAACTGTTGAGAATATTGTTGCAGGTACCTATCCGGTCTGGTCATTCGGACATATGTATACAAAAGGTGAACCAAAGGAACCCGTAAAGTCCTTTTTAGATTTCATGACCTCTGATGATGTTGCACAGATTGCAAAAAAATTGAACTATATTGCAGGTAGTGATGCTGCTAAGCTGAAATAATAAATTTAATAGAAAACAGCACATTCTCAATGTATGATGGTTTAATAGAAAATTAGAAAATTTTGCATTCCCGGTTAGATATAGAGCAGGATAGATGTACCCTGCTCTATTTTTTTCAACTTTTTCGGGTAAGCAACAGACCCTGTCAAGAGCATTGTGACATAGTTGTATATAGTGATAAACATTTTACATAAAATTAACACGGAATTAACATTTTTAACAAAGAGAAGTGGTATTATAAACTTAAGATAATGGCTGGTATATAATACCGGCTTTATTTATGTGTAATGAAAGACAGGTGGATAAATTGAAAAGTAGCAACTCAAAAAGAATAAATGAACTTTTGGGTAAGACTGTAACAACCATATGTGGTTTATTGGTAATTGCTATAGTTATTATGATAGTCATATTCATTACGTATAAAGGCCTCAGCACTTTTCTTGTTAATCATATATCCCCGATCGAGTTTTTTATTTCATCTTCATGGAATCCTGAGCTTCCACCATCGGATGGAGGACCCAAAGTTGGTGCATTTGTGTTTATTTATGGTTCTGTTTTGGTTTCCACATTGGCATTGATTATAAGTGCACCTTTGAGCGCAGGGACAGCTATTTTTATAACTGAGATTGCTCCTAAATGGGGACAAAAGGTGCTGCAGCCCATTATAGAGTTGTTTGTTGGCATACCATCTGTTGTATACGGATGGGTGGGCCTTAGTGTACTTGTGCCATTCATAAGAAATAATATAGGTGGTTATGGGATGAGTGTGCTTGCAGGAAGTATTGTCCTCTCAATAATGATATTTCCCACTATTACTAGTGTCATGGTGGATTCACTGAAGGCTTTACCATTCGATTTAAATGAGGCCTCATATGCACTTGGTGCCACGAGATGGCAGACGATCGCGAGGGTACTTCTTCCTGCTGCATTACCCGGAATGTTAACTGGAATCATTCTGGGGCTGGCGAGAGGGCTGGGTGAGGCTTTGGCAGTGCAGATGGTTATTGGAAATACACCAGGTAAAATCCCGACATCAATCTTGGACCCAGCCCATACAATGACAAGTATCATTACTATGGACATGGGTAATACAGTTATGGGGACGCTGGCAAATAATGCTCTATGGTCTATCGCCTTACTCCTTATGATAATTTCGTTAATTTTTATCATATTAATAAGAGTAATAGGTAAGAGGAGGGTATACAGATGAGCGCTAAAGCCAGTGATAAGATTGCAACAATGGTATTATATTTAATTGCAGTGTTTATAGTTGCATTGCTTTTCTCGCTCGTAGGGTATATAATTTTTCAAGGATATAAGGTGATAGATTGGCATTTTCTTACTGCACCAGCAGAAACTTTTGAAGCAGGCGGCGGAATAGGACCGCAGCTATTTAATTCTTTTTATATACTGATTATATCGATGCTTTTCACTGCTCCATTAGGATTGGGATGCAGTATATACCTTGCTGAGTATGCCAGACCGAGTAAGATAACTGATTTAATAAGGTTAAGTATTGAAACACTTGCATCGTTGCCCTCAATAGTGGTTGGACTATTTGGACTCCTGATTTTTGTTAATATGACCGGGTGGGGATATACATTAATTGGGGGAGCTCTTTCAGTGACCATTTTAAATCTTCCTGTTATGACCAGGGTATGTGAAGATTCTATACAAGGCGTGCCTGGCGAGTTGAAAGAGGCCAGCTATTCGCTTGGTGCTACTAAATGGCAGACTATTACCAGGGTAATTTTACCTGTAGCTCTACCAGGAATAATTACAGGAATTATATTAACAGCAGGTAGAGTTTTTGGTGAGGCTGCTGCTCTTATTTATACTGCTGGCCTGAGTTCACCAAATTTAAACTTCAAAATATGGAATTTTTTCAATCCAAGATCGCCAATAAGCCTTATGAGGCCGGCTGAAACGTTGGCAGTCCATATATGGAAAGTGAATTCCGAGCATTTGTTGCCAGATACTCGTCAAATTGCAGATGGTTCAGCTGCAGTATTGGTTGTTGCTGTACTGATATTTAATTTTACTGCCAGATGGCTTGGTTCTTATATACACCGTAAATTAAGCGGACACAGAGCGTAGTTTGTTGAGGGAGGGAATTCACTTGTTAAAATTTAATGTTGAGAATTTGAATCTTTTTTATGGCGAATTACATGCACTTAAAAATGTTAATATGCAGGTTCACGAAAACAGTGTTATGGCTCTTATTGGGCCATCTGGCTGTGGTAAGTCAACATTTTTGCGTACGCTTAACAGGATGAATGATCTTATTGATAATGTCAAGATAACAGGTAAGGTTTTTCTCGACAATGAGGATATATATGCTCCAAATGTTGATGTTATAGAACTGCGAAAACGTGTAGGAATGGTTTTCCAGAAACCAAATCCATTTCCGATGAGTGTGTATGAAAATGTTGTCTATGGACCTAAAATACATGGTATTCGTTCAAAGAGTAAACTCGATGAGATAGCCGAAAAAAGTCTTATATCAGCGGCTCTTTGGGACGAAGTTAAAGATAGACTCAAGGAATCAGCTTTAGAACTTTCTGGAGGACAGCAGCAAAGATTATGTATAGCGAGGACACTTGCAGTTAACCCTGAGGTTATATTAATGGATGAACCCACCTCCGCCCTTGACCCAATATCTACAGCAAAAATTGAGGAGTTAATTGAGACCCTAAAAGAAAGATATACTATAATAATAGTAACTCATAACATGCAACAGGCGGGCAGAATTTCTGATTTCACATCATTCTTTTTAAATGGTGAGGTAATAGAATCAGGTCCCACAGAAAAGCTATTTTATAACCCGGAAGACAAACGTACCAATGATTATATTACAGGTAGATTCGGTTAATAGGAGGGATATATGGTATGACTACAAGGTATCACTATGATGAGCAACTAGAGGATTTACACTTAAAAATTTTGAAACTAGGCAGCATGGTGGAGGAAGCTATTGATAAATCCATAAGATCTCTAGTAGAGCATGATAAAGCTTTGGCAGAAGAAGTAATAGATAACGATGATGTTATTGATAGCTTTACTCTTGAAATTGATGATGAATGTGTAAGGATCATTGCAACACAACAACCCTTAGCAAGAGACCTCAGGATAATAGTTGCAGGGCTTAAATTGGCAACAGATCTGGAAAGAATAGCTGACCATGCCGTAGATATTGCAAAAATAACAGAAAGAATAGCTGATGAGGTATATATAAAGCCCCTGATAGATATACCAAGAATGGCCGAAATGGTAAAAGAAATGGTTAAGGGAGCATTAGATGCATATGTTACCACTGACTCAACCCGTGCTATAGAGATAACAAAACTTGACGATGAGGTAGACGGAATATATAAGCAAATGTTCAGAGAGCTCTTGACATATATGATGGAGGATCAAAAAAATATACATCAAGCAACACAATTTTTATTTGTTGGTAAATCTCTTGAAAGAATAGCTGATCATGCTACAAATATTTGCGAGTGGGTTATTTATATTGATAAAGGGATACATGAAGACCTGAATAAATAAGTTTTTAAGTCTCTGGTGACATATACGTAAGAAACCACGCTATTTTATAGCGTGGTTTCTTACGTATATGTGTATATTTGCAGTATATATTTTTGTAGGTATGGGAAATATAAAAACAAAAGACGGTAGATATGAGGTGATAAAATGCCACTGAGTTATATAATTTTAATGATAATAGCAGTACTAATCCTTTTTGGCATAGCCCACAGGGTATTGGATAGATTAGGTTTGACTGATACTGTTGCCTTGGTTTTTATTATTGCTATTTTAGCCGGTTCGTTTATTCCTGATATCAGGGTACACCCACTACTGAGTATTAATATTGGTGGCGCTGTTATACCATTTATATTATCAGGATATGTCTTCTTTCATGCAGACAGTAGTGCTGAAAGAATTCGTTCCATTCTTGGTGCTATAATTTCTGGCATAGCTGTGTTTGCCTTGGGTATTTACTTACCTGATGAACCTGCCTCTGTTATAGTTGAGCCACTTTATGCCTACGCTGTTGCATGCGGATTAATCTCATATATGATTGGCCGCTCAAGAAAAGCAGCATTTATTTCAGGTGCAATGGGCATTATTATAAGTGACATCATACAATGGGTTGTAAACATAATAAATAACATACCAGGAACAATACGTATGGGTGGTGCAGGGTTTATGGATGCTGTAATAATATCTTCTGTTATTGCAGTATTACTCGTTGAGGTTATTGGCGAGACAAGGGAAAAATTACAGGGAGGTACATCACAAAATAAATCACAGGAAACCAGTTTTTCAGGTCCTGCAAGAGTAAATGTCAGAGGGGGTAACCGTAATGTCAATAAAGGAAAAAGGTAAAATATGCCTATTTTGCATCTTATTTTTCTCCTTTATAACTGCTGATCTAAACAAAGAAATGGTATTTGCTGATGAATGGTATGGGGAATCAGAAAAGTATTATACTGTTTATATAGAAGATAAAAAAGAGCCACTGTTTATGACAGCATGGGAAATTTTCATAGGCGATGAATATTTGAGTTCAGATAATAAGCTATATAAAATTATAAAGGTCGACAGTGGAGATAATAAGGCATATGCAAAGTTTGTTAAAGATGTTAAAATGCCTGAGATTGATGTGGAAGATATTAAAGAAACAGTTGCACAACAGGTGTCAAAAAAAATAGGATTGTTATCAACACATAGTGATGAGTCATATTTGCCATCGGACGGTAAAGCCTCTATAAATGGAAGAGGTGGTATATATGACGTAGATCAATCGTTGAAAAAAAGCATTGAAAGTAATGGGATTGAAGTATTGCTTGATGATACAATCTATCTTCCTCATGACGCAAAAGCTTATTCACGTTCAAGGAGCGGTGTACTAAGGCTTGTAAAAAATGGTGCAGAGGCGGTATTAGATATACACAGGGATGCTGTTCCTCCGGAAGAGTATGTACGCAAAATAGAAGGTAAGAATGCGGCAGGAGTTCGAGTTGTTGTTGGAAGGGCAAACCCTAATAGGAGCGCCAATACTAACCTCGCATATAGGATAAAAGCTGTATCAGACAAACTGTATCCAGGTTTGGTAAGAGATGTATTTTTTGGACATGGTAGCTACAACCAGGATATAGGACCAAATGTATTATTGTTAGAATTTGGTACACATACTATTCATAAAGAGCGGGCTGAGGTTTCGGCAACAATGTTTGGAGATGTAATAAGTAAGGCATTGTATGGCATAAATGAAAAAAAAGAAACGACACCAATAGGTTTAGTAAAGTCTACTCCCCAGCAACGGTCTACATCTATAAGAATTATAATTACTCTATTAGTAATTACAGTAATAGGAATTGGAGTTTTTATGTTTTTAAGTATGGGTGATAAAGAATGGCGAAGCAAGATTGGTAAAAGATTAAGATAATAAGGAGCAGGTATTTATACTGCTCTTTTATTTTATACTAAATTATTATATAATCAAAATCTGAAGATAACTAAAGGATTATTGGGAGGAAAATTTGGTGAAAAGTAAAGGACTGAAGATATCTGCAATAGAGTCTGGAAGTATAGCAGAAAAACTTAATATAAATCCAGGGGATATACTCTTATCTATAAACGACATTCCAATGAATGATGTTATAGATTATCTTTACCACAGTGCGGATAACCTCATTAATATTACTATCTTGAAGCAAGGTGGGGAGACTAAGAGGTATCGAATTCGCAAGAGATACGATAAGACACTGGGAATTTCATTTGATGATACTATAACAACAAACCCCAAACGTTGCCAAAATCATTGTATTTTTTGTTTTGTTGATCAAATGCCAAAGGGACTAAGGAAGAGCCTATACATAAAAGATGATGATTACAGGCTTTCTTTTCTTGATGGTAACTTTATAACCCTTACCAATTTGAAAACTGATGAAATTAATCGCATAATTGAGTATCATTTGAGTCCTCTTTATGTTTCCATACACGCAACTGATAATGATGTCAGAAATTATTTACTGGGGAGAAAAAGAGGCGATTATGATATAATTAATATAATAAAAATCTTGATAAAGAATAATATTAAAATACACTGTCAGATTGTACTTTGCCCGGGTATAAACGATGGGAGTGTGCTTGAAAAAACTTTAAATGACCTTTATCAATTTTACCCTGATATAATGTCCTGTGCTGTTGTCCCTGTAGGACTTACCAAATTCAGAGAAGGACTTCCAGAAGTACGTTTTTATGATCAAGAATCATCTTGCCGTGTTCTTGAAATGATCTTTAATTGGAATGATAAATTGAAAAAGTTAATAGGAACAAATTTTGTTTTTCCTTCTGATGAGTTCTTTACAATTTCCGGTACACCAGTTCCTGAATCTTTTTATTATGAGGGCTATCCACAACTGGAAAATGGCATTGGCATGTTGAGGAAATTTATGGATGAAGCACATTCTATAAGAAAAGAGAACTTTGAGATAAAGAAAAGAATAAGTGTATTAACCTCATTAGCTGCTTTTCAAACAATAAATGAGTTAATAAATGAGTTTATGGGAAGTACCGATAAAATAATGTTGAAAGCTATAAAAAATAATTTCTTTGGCGGCAATGTTGATGTGGCTGGATTGATCACAGCGACTGATATTATAGAACAGTTACGTGGTGATATTAATGAAGATGTTATCATTATACCTGCTTCCATGCTCAAAGCAGATGAGGATATTTTTCTTGATGGTATGACATTGGAAGAGTTGCAATCAAAACTAAATAGAAAAATTGTGAAGTGTGATGTAAATGGCGAGATCTTTATCAAGACCTTAAAAAAGGAGGCACAAAACTATGAATAAGCCATTAGTGGCTATAGTTGGAAGGCCAAATGTTGGAAAATCTTCACTTTTTAACGATATAGTAGGTAAGAGGATATCCATAGTCGATGATGTACCTGGAGTTACAAGGGACAGGATATATTCGGAGGCAGAATGGTGTGGTGTTAATTTTGATGTCGTTGACACCGGAGGTATACAAATGGATGATGACGGTGATTTTTATCAGCTTATCAAAAAGCAGTCAGAAATAGCTATTGAAAATGCTGATGTTATATTGTTCGTAGTTGACGGTAAAGAAGGAGTAAATGAAGACGACAGAACCATCGCTAATTTTTTGAGAAAATCTAATAAACCCATTATTTTAGTATGTAACAAAGTAGATGACTTCAATAAGTATTCACTGAACACTTTAGAATTTTATGAATTAGGTCTTGGCGAGCCTGCGGCGATATCAGCAGTGAATAAGATGGGCATTGGAGATTTACTGGATAGGGTTATTAATTCTTTTGGGAGTATTTCCTGTGATAATAAAGATGAAGAAAATATAATGCGTGTGGCAATTGTAGGAAGGCCAAATGTAGGGAAATCCAGTCTATATAACAGGATTATAGGTCAGGAACGCTCTATAGTCAGCGATATACCTGGTACCACAAGGGATGCTATTGATACGCACGTAACAATAGGAGATGACAGGTTTATATTCATAGATACTGCTGGATTAAGAAAGAAGAGTCAGGTCAAGGATAATATCGAACGTTATTCAGTTATCAGATCTTTAAATGCCATTAAAAGGTCAGATATAACATTATTATTGATTGATTCTACAGAAGGAGTGACTGAACAGGATACCAAAATAGCCGGTTATGCGTTAGAAGAGGGGAAAGGAATAATTGTTGTTGTGAATAAATGGGATTTGGTAGAAAAAAATGATAAAACTATTGTGCTATATGAAAAAAATATAAGAGATAGATTGAGTTTTGTCGACTTTGCTCCTATAATTTTTGTATCGGCGGCAACGGGTCTGAGAATACATAAATTGATAGAACTAATAAAGGAAGTTTATAATAATTCCATATTGAAAATAAAAACTGGTTTATTAAATGATGTTTTAAATGAATTTATAGCATTAAATCCACCACCTGCAGATAAAGGAAAGAGACTAAAGATATTCTATATGACTCAAACTGGTATAAAACCGCCGTCATTTGTGTTGTTTGTTAACAATAAAAATCTTTTTCATTTTTCTTACGAGAGGTATCTTGAAAATCAATTGAGAAACTCGTTTGGGTTTTTAGGTAATCCAATAAAAATCGATGTAAAAGAAAGGGAATAAATTACATAATTTCCCAGGAAATAGTTTATAAGGCCTTTTAGGGCCTTTTATTTTTTACCGGTTATAAAAATTTAGCTGATTCATATATATATAATGTCTATTATAATGTCCGAGTATCTTGTAAAGGGGGAAGAGCTTTGGAATATTTGAACATATATGAGGATATAGTTAAGAGAACAGATGGAGACATATACATTGGCGTTGTTGGACCAGTAAGAACAGGTAAATCAACATTCATTAAGAGATTCATGGATTTGCTTGTAATTCCAAATATTGATAATAATTATAGAAAAGAACGTACAAGAGATGAACTTCCACAGAGCGGCAATGGAAAAACTATAAGCACAACTGAACCTAAGTTTGTTCCTAATGAAGCTGTTGTCTTAAAGATGAATGACAATGTACAGATGAAGATAAGACTTATAGACTGTGTTGGTTATCTTGTTAGGGGAGCTTTAGGATATTTAGAGGGGGAAAAACAAAGGCTTGTTATGACACCGTGGTCTGATAAACCCATTCCTTTTGAACAAGCTGCAGAATTGGGTACCAGAAAAGTAATCAAGGATCATTCTACTATTGGACTCCTGGTAACAACTGATGGTACAATTACTGAAATACCCCGTGAAAATTATATTGATGCTGAAGAAAGGGTAGTAAAAGAGTTAAAGGAGATTAATAAACCTTTTGTAATAGTATTGAACTCGGCTAAGCCACTGGATAAGGAGACCGAAAACTTGAGGACCGTTTTGCAAGAAAAATATCAATCTCCAGTAATAGCGATGGATGTCCTTAATATGAATATAGGAGATATTAATAATATTATAGAAAAATTATTGTATGAGTTTCCCATTAAAGAGTTAAGAATAAATTTTCCCAGATGGATAGAGGCACTGGAGGATGATTATTGGGTCAAAAAAGAAATAGTTGACATAATTAAAGTATCAATAGTATATCTTAACAAGTTAAAAGACGTTAGAAATTTTGTAGAAAATTTTATGAACCTTGATTATATAACTGAAGTGAAGATAAATAAAATTGATATGGGAACAGGTATTGCAGATACAGATATCATACCTGATTCACAAATATACTATAAAGTTTTAAGTGATGTATCTGGTTTTGCTATTAATGATGATTATCATCTGTTTTCATTATTGACAGAATTAGCTAAAGCCAAAAAAGAGTATGACAAAGTTGCGGCTGCTTTGGAAGAGGCTAAGAGAAGTGGATATGGAGTTGTTGCACCACAGCTGGATGAACTTGTATTGGAGGAACCAGAGATAGTAAAAAATGGTAATAGATTTGGTGTAAAGTTAAAGGCAAGCGCACCGTCATTACATATAATTAAGACTGATATAAAGACCGAGGTGTCACCAATTATTGGGACTGAACGGCAAAGTCAGGAATTAATTAATTATTTGCTTGATGAATTTGAGAAAGACCCACAAAAGATCTGGAATACAAATGTATTTGGCAAATCACTTCATGACCTTGTGAAAGAGGGTTTACAGAACAAACTATATAAAATGCCCGATGATGTACAATTTAAGCTTCAACAGACGATACAGCGTATAGTAAATGAGGGCAGCGGTGGTATTCTTTGTATAATAATATAAGTCTTGAAAAAAAAGTGCCGATATATTATAATAAATAACGTGAGCAATGTCTGGGTGTGGCGCAGTTGGTAGCGCGCTAGAATGGGGTTCTAGAGGCCGTGGGTTCAAGTCCCACCACTCAGACCAGTATGAAAGCTAATAGAATCAATATATAGAGAGACTTTTTAGGCGTTGCCGAAAGTCTTATTTTTTTTGCTCACCGTTGCCCAACCGTTGCCTAATTTCACATAAAGCCGCCTCAAATGATCTGATAGCTTCTTTCTTTTTCCCGGGTATTAAATGACTATAAAGGTCATATGTGTATGATGGTTTTTCATGACCTAGAATTTCCTGAACAGTATTTACATCAACGCCGTTAGCAAGTAGTATCGAAGCAAACGTATGCCTCATTCCATGCAATGTAACATCTAAACCAAGGTTTTCAGCAACGATAGAAAATAATCTTGAAGTATAATCTAAGCTGAGGGGCTCCCCATTCTTTTTACAAAACACAAGATTATTGTTGTGATAGTCATCACCAAGTAAAACCATATAATTCATTTGCGTTTTTCTATGTTTTCGCAGAAATTTAGCAAATTCTTTTGTCATTGGAATATATCGTATGCCTTTCTCTGTTTTTGTTCCTTTCTTCTGCTGTCCTTTCCCCTTGAATTTTGCATAGCTTTCATTAACATAAATAATCTCTTTTTCAAAATCCAACTTGTCCCATGTTAAGGCAAGCAATTCACCTCTTCGCATACCTGTATGAGCGGCACCCATGAAAACTGCTGCATAATCCTCATTATATTTTTTCGCTTCTTCAATAAAAAAGTCTATTTCCCATGGTTTAAGAAATTTAATATTTCTCTTTTCTGGTCTTGGGACAGTAATTTCATTGCACGGATTAAATTTTATTATTTTTAAAACTTTGACGGCAAATTCTAATGCGGAATTGAGCAATGTGTAATGATATTCCAAGCTCCTATTCCCTAGAGGTTTTCTTTTATCATTCCCTTTTTTCTTTTTTGCTAGATACTCCTTTATATGATAAGGCTTTAATTGTTGTATTGGAATGGATGAAAAGTATGGAAGCAGGTGAGCATCAATAACATACCTATAATTTTCATAAGTCGTTTGCTCTAGCTCAACTTCGCAATACATTTCATACCACTTTTCGATTATATCTCCAACAGTTAATTCCGAAGGCTCGACATATACTCCGTTCTCCAGTTCTTGTATCATCTTATACATTTCTTTTTCAGCAAGCTGTTTATTTTTCCTGTCGTTTTTATCCAGCCTTACTGATTTTACAATTCTCTTACGTTCACCTGTTACTGGATCCCGACCCATATCGATGACAATGGTCCAGGATGATTTATAGCGTTTTTCAAGGTGCCCTGTGATCTGCATGATAATTCTCCTTTCTTAGATTATTTTTAATAGGCGTTTGCGAAACGCCGCAGCCTGCATAAATACAGGCTTTTATTTATTTCTTTTATATATAACTCCTCTCCAAAATGTGGTAAAATTAAGTTATGAGCAATAATAAAACAACATCTCGGAAAGGAGTTATTAACTTATGACAAGACCAAAACAATTATCCTTTGCAGACATTTATTCCGACTGTAATAGTATTTTTGAAGATGATAAATATCACTTCCTTTCACTTCTTGAAGAAAACATTGATCTTGAAGAACTTATTCCGTCTTCCTTCTATGATCACTTTTATTCCTCTATTGGTAGAAATCGTGTATATCCTTTATCCGGTTTCCTTTGGGCTTTGCTCATTCAGCGGATTTTCTCTATTCCTACTGACAGTCTTCTTTTGATTTTTCTCCAGTACTCACAAGAAAGCAATGCAGCTTGATGATTCCTATGACCCTTACAAAGCAGCTTATAAATCCATGCCTTCTCATGCGGATTCAAACCGGAACATTAAACAGCTTTATATCAATGGACATTTTTGCTATGTTTTCAAGTTCGGTATGATTACCAATGGTCTTGGTATTGTCCGTGATATCTCATTCTATAATAAAGATTTCCTGGATGCGCACCCGGACATTGTTGTGGAAAAGAAATCGGATTCTCCCGAAGAAGATAAGTCCCTCGGTGATTCCAAAGCTCTTATCCCTGTCCTAAAGGATTTTTTTAATAAGCACCCTCTGATAAATCCCAGGACCTTCCTTGGAGATTCTGCTTTTGATGCAGTTAACATCTATAAATCTCTGTTTAGCGAACTGCATTTTGAAAAAGCATATATCCCTCTTAATTCACGTTCAGGACTTGAAGATCAGGACTACACCATTAACGAAGATGGTATCCCATGTTGCCCTCATGATAAGAATCTTCCTATGAAACCGGAGGGCAGCAAATCAAACTTAAGGTGCAATCTTCCGACTTTTAAGTTTGTATGTCCTAAGATGTCCTGGGATAAGTGTGATGACGGCAAATATCGTCGCCGTACACACTGTGACAACCCCTGCACTGACTCTGCCTGCGGACGGATGGTATACATTTATCCTGAAAAGGATCTTCGTACTTATCCCGGTACAATCCGTGGTACGGAGGAATGGGATGAAACCTACAAAATCCGTTCCGTAGTTGAAAAGTCAATCAACCATTTCAAAGACAGTTTTTGCCTTGCCGGACGCAGAACCCAGAATGAAAAAACACTGCATGCTGATTTATTATTGGCCGGTATTACCCAGTTAATCACGGTTGTTGTTGCTGACCGTATTCATAAACATGAATACATTCGCAGCCTGAAACCACTTATTGCATGAACCATATTACATAGAAACTCATTGCATTTCCATATGCCTATATCCAATGGGTTTATTTCCTGCGCCCATTTTTTCTGCCTGCATATATTAAGTCAAGCTTTCCATCCACTTTGAGCTTAAAAAATCAAGTTCTGTTGTTTTTAGACATTTTCAGGCTCATCTGAATTTTTTGACCTACCTCATTTCGCAATTACTTAATTATTTTTAATACCGATTTAAAACCGATTTAAAACCAACAATAACGATCACCACCTTTTATTTTAAAGACACGTTATAACCCAATATGTCTTTTAAAACATAATTCCTCCTTAATAGCTTGTTTATAAAATAGCATGTCCCAATTCATGGGCGCAAAATACGATTTGTGATTTCATGCTATATTTTAAATCAATGAATATGTAAGGGTCCTTATATGCTCTTAATATATACGTTTTTTTGGAAGGATGTAGTTTACAAAAATTAATTTCTATACCCAACTTTTTAGCAATTTTGAAAGGATTTTTAGTGTTAAATGAGGCTTTAAGCACACTTGCCAAAGAAATTATTTCTGAAAGAGCTATAGAATCCCCCCTTTATTTTTTAGTTATTATTCTAAAATATTTAATAACCATTTTTTAGGTAGGTATAAAGCTCTTGCTATCTGTTCTATAGTTAAGTCCTCAAAGTCTTTGTCAAATAAATTAATATTTAGCAATTTTAATGCAAAGTAATTAGCTTGTTTATCTAATTTACCTATATTAATAAGATTTTTATTAAAAGCAGCATTATAAATGTCTACATGTATAATAGCATGAGCTAATTCATGCGCAAGTACAAATTTTTCATAATGAATATCTAAATCATTCCTGATAAAAACAATTTCCATACCGTCATAATTTCTATAATACAAAGCCTCGTTCCCTTGAAATAGGATATTTTCTTTTGGCAGTTTCTTAATAGTTATACATAACTCATCATATAACTCATAAATATTAAGGGTCTTATATAACTCAAACAAACCAGCAATAAAATCATCTATCCATTGGTATTTATTATTCATAAGTGCCTCCAGCAATTAGATAGGATTTCGTCAGGTTTGTTTATTTCTTATATTTATAACTAATTAATTCTAATTGTCGTAAAAGTTCATTTGCAAAGTCAATTATTTCCTCGTCGCTCATTTTATTGATATCAAACCCACCGAATCCCATTATTGAAGGCTGCCCTAAAATGAACCTCATGGCTTCTTGCGGGGTTTTAAATTGTATTTCTTTATCAGTATCCCCATTTAATATATCACTTACTTTTATATTGAGAACCTTAGCAATAGAATTTAAAGTTTCAAGACTAGGATTATATCTTCCATTTTCAACATCAGCTAAATATGAACGAGAAATATTAGCTTTATCTGCCAATTCTTGTTGAGTTAAACCTGCCTGTTTTCTGTATTTTTTAATATTAGCACCTATTTCCACATCTTTTATTTCTTCATGCCCTAAAAGATAGTCGGTTGTTACATTAAAATATTCGGCTATTTTCTTTAAAACCGTATAACTTGGATTTCGTGCACCAGTTTCATACATGCCAATCATAGAAGTTGTAACTCCTATTATTTTACCGAGTTCCTCTTGTGTCATTTTTCTGCTTAACCTTAATTCTTTTATTTTCTTTCCTACCATATCTTTAACACCCCCCTAACAACTATTAGTTATATTATAACTAATAGTTATAATTAAATCAATCCAACTGATAGTGATAATTCAAGAAATAAAGAGCAAATAAAAGAAAATAGCTGATAAATTCTCACTATCAGTTGTAATTACTCTTGATAGATACAACTAATAGTGTTATCATTATAACTAAAAGGAGGGAAAATAATGGCAAACCATATAACTAAGTTAAGGGAAAATGCAGGTTTTAAAACAGCTAAAATCGCGGCTGAAGCACTTGGCATCAGCAGTGGTATGATGTATCAAATGGAAGGCGGTCATAAAAAACCAAGTCCAGAGCTTGCTATAAAAATGTCTAGTATATTTAAATGTACTCTGGAAGATATTTTTTTACCGTTTAATACAACTAATAGTTATAAAAAGATGGCTTGAATCAACATCTCAATAAATTCATTGAAATAAAATCAAAAAATAAAGAAAGGAGTATTGATATTCAATTTGATGTAAAACACCAGACAAGACTTGTCATATCAGCATTAGAAAGCATACTTGGATACCCCAAAAAACAACCGGAAGAAGCGGAGGCGAAAGCATGAAAGCTGCATTGACAGTAAAGGAATCAGCGGAATATCTCAATTGCAGTCAATGGTCGATGTATGAACTTATCTATAGAAAGAAGGTGAAACATTTCAGGATAGGGCGAAGGATATTGGTGCCTGTGAAAGAGCTTGATGAGTTCATAAATACCGGTGGAACAGAAAAGTATTGAAGTAAATATCATCTGAAAGAATCGATGAAGCAAGGAGGTAAGAGGGTGAAAGAAATAAAGATCAATCTCACCAGAGATGAAATTGACAACGTATTAACTGCTACTCAGCGCCAAATCGAATACAAGCAAGAAGCATTGAAGTTATATCAAGATTTCGACCTTAGTGAAACATCCCAAAATTCGGTAATTGAAGAAATTAAATTGCTTGATTCCGCATATAAAAAGCTGTTTCAGGCACTACTTAAAGAGAAAAGAGGGCAGTAATTATGCTAAAGGAAGAATTAGAAAAAGAAATTAATAACATCACTCAACAACTTAATGAATGTAACCAAATAATAGCCGAAGCCGTAGAAGCTACTAAAAAAACAGACAAGCTTCGAACAAGATTAAAAGAACTTATGGTTGAATACCTGAAAATAGATATAGTAAACACCAAGCTAAAACCACTTTTCATCTTTCAGGGCAAAACAAAAGACCTTCTCAAAGAGCTCCAGCAAGAGCTTGAGAAGGCACAAAACCACTCACCCTCATTTTACCACTGGTAAATGAGGGAATCAAGGGAGAGAAAAAGATGCCAGATAAAAACGTAAAGTTTAAAATCATACAAAACCTCGGAATCCTTTTCGCATCCTCAAAAGGCTGGAAAAAAGAGATTAATCTAATCAGCTGGGATGGTCGAGAACCTAAATACGATATCCGGGATTGGGACCCTGAACATAAAAGAATGAGTAAAGGTATTACATTGACAGCTGAAGAGCTGAAAAAGTTAAAGGAGATCCTGGATAATATGATTACTCTGATATAGACGCAGAAACTGAACTTACTAAAGATGCGGTAAATAGCACAAAGATTTTAATTATTATGATCAAAACAGAAGCAGGCCCTGTTTATGTAAATTACAACTATTATTGCTATCTTAAAAGATTAAAATTGGAATTTCGATTTAACACACCTCCATTACCTATAGGTTTATTCAAAAATAACGAACTTGTCGGGATTTTATGCCCGATAAAATTAAAGTAAATCAAGAGGAGAGGAAGAAACCATGGATATCAATATTAAAATCGATGCGCCCGAATTAGCGGGTGCAATCCAATCCCTGGCTGCAGCTTTGATTAAACTGTCCAAACCAGTATCTGAATCCATTCCAACACCTGAACCGGAACCGACACCAATAGCACAATTTAAACCAGCACCAACAGCTGTCCCGACTACCCCTATATCAACATCACAACCGATATCAGAACCGGTACCAATACCCGCACCCCCGACAATTGTTCCAACTACACCGCAGACATACACTATGGAACAACTGGCGGTAGCAGCTACACAGTTAGTCGATGCTGGTCGCAGAATGGAACTCGTGGCTTTGTTGAACAGCTTCGGTGTACAAGCACTCACCGCATTGCCCAAAGAACAATACGGCGCATTCGCTACAAAACTTCGAGAGATGGGGGCCAAAATATGAAAAATATCGAGGCCCAGGTCCCGGTAGCCGAACATGCTTTATTATCGGCCTCAGGGGCGCATAAGTGGCTGGTATGCACACCATCCGCAAGACTGGAAGAGACTTTTCCGGAGACCACAAGCGAATATGCGGAAGAAGGGAGATTAGCCCATCAAATTGCAGAGTTAAAACTTCGGAAGCACTTTATTGAACCCATGAAAGCTAAGACTTTTAACAACAAACTTAAAGAACTTAAAGAAAATCCTTTATTCCAGGAAGAAATGTTAAATCACGTGGATGAATACTTTAATTATGTTTACAAAATAGCACTTAATTATCCTTCAACACCCTATGTAACTATCGAAAAAAAGCTGGATTACAGCGCTTATGTTCCTGAAGGTTTCGGCACCGGAGACTGCATCATAATTGGTGGCGACACCCTTCACATAATTGATTTTAAATACGGAAAGGGGGTGCCTGTGTCAGCAGAAGACAATCCGCAAATGAAACTTTACGCACTGGGGGCTTTATCAGCCTATTCAATCCTGTATTCAATCAAAAAAGTGAAGATGTCTATAGTGCAACCCAGATTAGACAGCATTTCAGAATGGGAAATATCAGCAGCAGATTTGTTAGCCTGGGGTGAAAGTATCAAACCTATCGCACAAAAAGCCTTTAATGGCGAGGGAGATTATGTTCCCGGAGAACATTGTCGGTTTTGCCGGGCAAAAGCCCTATGCCGGGCCCGGGCAGAATTCAATATGAGTCTTGAGAGCTATAATATGATGAAGCCCCCAATAATCTCGAATCAGGAAGTGGGAGAAATCCTGATAAAAGCTCAGGACCTGGTTAAGTGGGTTAAGGACCTTGAGGAATATGCTTTGTCAGAATGCTTGGCCGGCAATGATATACCCGGATGGAAAGCGATTGAAGGCCGAAGCGTAAGACAATTTACCGACCAAGAAGCAGCTTTTAAGGTACTCATGGCAAACGGCATAGATGAAGCCATGCTGTATGAACGTAAACCGTTAACCTTAGCAAGCGTTGAAAAGTTACTGGGGAAAGCAAAATTCAAAGAACTATTAGACGCTTATGTAGAAACGCCGCCCGGAAAACCGACTTTAGTACCGGAAAGCGACAAACGAGAACCGATAAGACGCATAAGCGCAGAAGAAGATTTTAAAAGCTAAAAAATTATATGTAAAGGGGAAAAGTGAAAATGAGCAAAAATAATCCACAGCATGTAGTAACCGGCAAAGTGAGACTTAGTTATGTGCATCTGTTTACACCTTATGCGAGTAAACCAGGACAGGAACCAAAATATAGCGTTACGATTTTACTCCCGAAATCCGATATCGCGGCAAAACAGCGAATTGATGCAGCCATCCAGGCAGCCATTCAGACTGGGATATCCTCCAAATGGAATGGTGTCAGACCCCCACAAATAGCAATACCCATCCATGACGGCGACGGGGTCCGGCCTTCTGACGGAATGCCTTTTGGCGAAGAATGCAAAGGGCACTGGGTATTTACGGCATCCTCCAAACAACCTCCACAGATAGTGGATTTACAGCTTAACCCGATTATTAATCAAAGTGAAATCTATTCCGGCATTTATGCTAGAGTATCAATTCAATTCTTCCCTTACTCCAACAGCGGTAAAAAAGGTATCGGATGCGGCCTGGGCAATGTTCAGAAACTCGAAGACGGAGAACCGTTAGGTGGGCGCACCACCGTCGCTGACGATTTTGGCGACAGCACCGACATATACACCACGCAACAGATACCTGCTTATACTCAACCAATACAACAAAATCAGCCGGTATATTCACAATTAAATACACAGCCAATTCCTTCGGCACCGCAAATTGACCCAATAACTGGTATGCCGATTACCGGCCGAGTGATGGGCATATGAAACATCTATCAATCGACTTGGAAACCTTTAGCAGTATAGATATCAATAAAGCGGGACTGTACCGATACGTACAGTCCCCCGATTTCCAAATATTGCTTTTTGCATTTGCCTTCGATGATGACCCTGTACAGGTAGTTGATCTGGCTCAGGGTGAAAAAATACCCCAACATGTCATATCCGCTCTGTGGGACCCAAATATTATCAAGCATGCCTATAATGCATCCTTTGAATGGTACTGCCTAAGCAAATTTTTCAGTATATCAAACCCGGAAGCATGGCTCCCCCAATGGCAGGATACCATGCTGCACGGCTTATATTGCGGTTACACAGCAGGCCTGGCAGCCACAGGCGCCGCACTAGGGCTGCCTGAAGATAAAAAGAAAATGAGCATCGGCCAGGCGCTTATCCGGACTTTTTGCGTGCCCTGCAAGCCCACAAAAAGCAACGGATACCGGACAAGGACGTTACCACACCATGAACCTGAAAAGTGGAAATTATTCAAGCAGTATAACGTCCAGGATGTAGTGACTGAGCGGGAAATAGAACATAGGCTGTCTGCCTTTCCAGTGCCGGAGCAGGAACAAAAACTCTGGCGGCTGGATCAGCAGATAAATAATTATGGGGTTATGGTGGACCAGGATCTAATTGAAGGGGCTTTATATTGCAGTGAAAAAATTACAGATGAATTAATGAATGAGGCAATAAAGATTTCGGGCCTGGACAATCCCAAAAGTGTCCAGCAATTATCACAATGGCTCGAAGAGGAAACCGAAGAAGAAATACCGAACCTGCAAAAAGATACTGTCAAAAATCTCATTAAAACTACCGAAGATGAAAAAGTTAAACGCATGTTAGAGATCCGCCAGGAGCTTTCCAAAACATCCGTGAAAAAATATACAGCCATGAAAGAAGCTGTATGCGACGACGGACGTATCCGAGGGCTATTACAATTTTACGGAGCCAACCGTACTGGCCGATGGGCAGGCCGTCTCGTCCAGGTTCAGAACCTTCCTCGAAATTATCTTGAAACATTATCCCACGCCAGGGATTGTGTTAAATACAAAAAAGTAGACGCCCTGAAAATTGTATATGGCAGTATTCCGGATACCCTCTCGCAGCTCATTCGAACCGCTTTTATACCATCTCCTGGCCACATACTCATCGATGCGGATTTTAGTGCAATAGAAGCCCGGGTAGTCGCCTGGCTTGCCGGTGAACAATGGCGGCTTGATGTGTTCAACACCCATGGCAAAATCTATGAAGCCTCAGCATCCCAAATGTTCGGAGTTCCGATAGAAAAAATAGTAAAAGGTAACCCGGAATATGTCTTAAGGCAAAAAGGCAAAGTTGCGGAATTGGCTTTGGGTTATCAGGGTTCCGTAGGTGCCCTTATCAAGATGGGTGCACTGAATATGGGACTAACCGAAGAAGAACTACCGGAGATTGTGCAACGGTGGAGATCCTCAAACAAAAGGATTGTGGACCTCTGGTATGCAGTAGAAAATGCCGCTCTCAGTGTAATAAGGACTGGTCAACCTGTAGGTATAAAAAATCTGCTATTTGCCCGAGAAGGAAACTATAACACTGGCCAAGATTTCTTAACAATTACTTTGCCCAGTGGCCGAAAGTTATTTTATGTAAAACCGTTCATCGCACAAAACGACCGGGGCCAGGATGCGCTATATTACCACGGCATGAATCAAAATTCAAAAAAATGGGAAACAGTGTCTACTTACGGGGGTAAATTGGTAGAAAATATAACCCAAGCAGTTGCTCGGGATTGTCTGGCTGAAAGCCTAATGAGGCTTACTGCTGCCGGATACAAGATTGTTTTTCACGTACATGATGAAGTCGTGCTGGATGTGCCGGAAGAAAAGGCAGACCTTAACCAGGTATGTGAGATAATGGGGCAACCAATACCCTGGGCGCCAGGATTACCGCTTAAGGCTGATGGATTTATAACCAAATATTTCAGGAAAGATTAAATCGCAGTATGTAAACTATACGAAAGAGGGGGAATTATGGATTACTCAAAATATAACATGGATTATAGATTAGATAGAAAAGCGTTTATTGATGAAATATATGCGGATAAATTATATTGTGACGGTTGTATTAACTTGAAAATACATCATGCGATATTAATCCTTGGCGAGATGATTATAAGTGTGAATGCGAGGCGCTTGGTGAAATGAGATTAATAACACGTCCCCAAAATATACCTAGAAGTTTACTGTGTTTATTGCTTGATTATTATCAGCAATAATGCACATTTCAAAGATTATACGAAAATACTCTCCAAACTCGGAGAAAGCAGGAATTGATTAAATCATTCGTCAGATCTCAAAACAACTTTATAAAATTTTATTCAATCTTTTAGGTGGTGGCTTATGCTCATTAACAACCGAAAAATAACGATATCCGCTGCTGGAAACCGCAGAGCAACACGATGGCCAGCACAAACATTATATTGGTCGGAATTCGTGGAACGCTTAAAAACGCCCGTAAGAGGCACTGAAACTTTAACCGAATACTTACGTTTACCCAAAAGCCGTCAAGACGATTTAAAAGATGTGGGCGGCTTTGTAGGAGGCCTTTTAAAAGACGACAGAAGGAAAGCAAGCAACGTAATCGGAAGGGATATTATAACACTTGACCTTGACAACATACCTGCGGGCGACACTCAGGACGTATTGCGCCGAATTGAAGCCTTGGGATGTGCTTATGTCGTATATTCCACACGTAAACATGAGGAAGCAAAGCCACGACTTAGGGTAATCATACCGGGCAACCGGACAATTACAGCCGATGAATACGAACCGCTAGCCCGGAAGTTGGCAAGCATCATTGGAATAGAATTATGTGATCCTTCTACCTTTGAGGCTTCCAGGCTCATGTATTGGCCTTCATGCTGCTCTGACAGCCAATACGTCTATCAATATGGAGACAAACCTTTCCTGGATGTGGACGGGTTACTGGCAATGTATAAAGACTGGCGCAATGTGGCAGAATGGCCTGAAATACCAGGAGTACAGCAGACACATGCAAAGCTCGCCGCAAAACAGGGAGATCCTACGGCCAAAGCAGGTATCGTCGGCGCCTTCTGCAAAGTATATGACATCTATAAGGCTATGGATACTTTTTTACCCGGCGTTTATGCCCCATGCGACGGTAAACCGGACCGATATACTTATACCGGTGGATCCACAACTGGCGGTGCAATTGTATATGATAACGGAACATTCCTTTATTCGCATCATGCCACAGATCCAGCGGGAGGGCAGCTGGTAAATGCTTTTGACCTCGTGAGATTGCATAAGTTTGGTGAACTGGACGATGAGGCAAAGCCCGATACCCCTACAAATAAATTGCCATCTTATGCGGCAATGTGTGAGCTGGCGGTATCGGATGCCCAGGTGGTAGCATTACTCAATCAAGAGCGATACGAAAAAGCCACTCAAGATTTTGCTGTAAGCACTGTAAGTCAAGATGATAATACCAATTGGATAAGTAAGTTGCAGGTCAGCACCACCACCGGTATGCCGGCAAAGACAACGGACAATATCCTGATTATACTGGAAAACGATCCACTTTTGAAAGGAAAGCTTGCTTTTGATGAATTCGCCAACAGAGGTCTGGTGCTGGGCCCCCTACCCTGGGACCCTCGCACAGAGCGCCGACAATGGACAGATGTCGATGACGCCGGTCTCAGACATTACCTTGAACATACTTATAAAATCACTGGTAAAGACCGAATATTTGACGCTATCGCTTTATGTGCTCACAAACATCTGATAAATGACGTAAAAGACTACTTAACCAGCTTAGAATGGGACGGCATCAAACGTCTTGATACCCTCCTTATAGACTACCTGGGGGCCGAGGATACGCCATACACCAGAGCGGTCATACGAAAGTCTCTTACGGCAGCTGTGGCCAGGGTAATGACACCTGGAGTAAAATATGACTTTGTACCGATTATAGCTGGGCCGCAGGGCATAGGTAAAAGCACTTTTTTAAGAATCCTTGGCCGGCAATGGTTTTCTGACAGCCTAACAACTTTTGAAGGCAAAGAAGCATCTGAAATGGTCCAGGGTGTATGGATCAATGAGCTCGGGGAACTAAACGGCCTTAATCGTTCAGAAATCAATGCCGTAAAGCAATTTATAAGCAGGACGGACGATATATATCGAGAACCATATGGTCGGCGCACAGGCAGATACCCCAGGCGATGCGTATTTTTCGGGACTACGAATGACGCTGAATTTTTAAGAGACAAGACGGGCAACCGGCGCTTTTGGCCGGTAGATGTGGGCATTCAGCCTGTAAAAAAAGACGTTTTTAATGATTTAGAAAATGAAGTAGACCAAATATGGGCTGAAGCATTCGTTCACTGGCAGCTGGGGGAACCGTTATATTTAACAGGTGAAATAGCAGCTGAAGCAAAGAGAGAGCAGGAAGCACATGAGGAAAGCAATGCAAAAGAAGGCATTATTCAGGAATTTGTTGAACGTCGGGTGCCACTGGATTGGGAAAAAAGGACCTTGAATGAAAGGCGATTATATTGGGCCGGGGAGTTTGGCCGTGACACCGGCGAAACCATGGAACGGGACCGGATATGCGCCGCAGAAATATGGTGCGAATGCCTGGGCGGGGATATCAAGTATATGAAAAGGTCCGATGTGTTGGAAATAAATAGCATTTTGGCAAACATCCCTGGCTGGAGAAGAAGTAAAGGTGCCTTTCGTTTTGGGTGTTATGGAAAGCAAAGAGGGTTTATAAAAATCAAATAATCCGTTAATAGTCAAAATATGGTAATTGAATATAAAATATTGTCTCTGTTAACATCGTCAACATCGTCAACATTCAATGTTGACGGCTGAAACCCGCATAAAATCTAATACTATAGCTTTTGTCTACATTGTCTACATTCTTTTCTATAGTAAGTATAAAAAGAGAGGGTATAAAGGGTATATAGCACTTAGTACGCCTGTACAGCCTGTTTTATATATTTTATATATAGAAAAAAATGCTAACTTTGTTGACAAAACCCTTCAAATGCAAGTAGGACAAGGCTTTGACCCGTCAACATTCTATGTTGACAATGTTGACAGGTTCCAGTGACAAAAGCTGTTAAGTGTAGGTAGGGCAAGGCTTTAAGCTGTCAACATTGTCTGTCAACATTCTATTGCGAAGGAATGAAATACCATGAGAGAAAAAGATATCGAACAATATTTACGAAATAAGGTAAGAGAGTTCGGAGGCAGAGCATATAAATTTATCTCTCCAGGCAGTGCAGGGGTGCCTGACAGACTGGTGCTGTTTCCTGGAGGTCGTATGGCCTTTGTGGAATTGAAAGCGCCGGGAGAAAAATCCACACCTTTACAAAAGGCGCAGCAGGAAAAAATCCGAGCTTTGGGGTTTCCAGTATATGTGATTGACAGCAAAGAAAAAGTAGATGCTTTTATTTATCAGCATGCGGGAGTGGTTGTGAAGTGAAATTTACGCCATATGCTTATCAAAAATATTGCATAAACAGATTAATAGTTGATCCGGTTTTAGGTCTTTATCTTGACATGGGTTTAGGCAAGACTGTTATAACAATGACTGCAATAAATGACTTAAAATACAATCGATTTGCCATAAATAAGGCCCTGGTTATAGCCCCTAAAAAAGTTGCAGAAGGAACATGGAGCAAGGAAGCTGCGAAATGGGACCACCTGTATTTATTGAGAATATCGGTAGTAATGGGAACTGTAAAACAAAGAGTAAGAGCGCTTAATACTCCTGCCGACATTTACATCATTAACCGTGAAAACACACAATGGCTTGTAGATTATTATCGAAATAACTGGCCCTTTGATATGGTGGTAATCGACGAATCCAGTAGCTTTAAAAACCACCAGGTTAAAAGATTTAAAGCACTGACCTGGGTGCGCAACAAGATAAGCAGAATTGTGGAATTAACCGGCACACCAGCACCAAACGGATTATTGGACCTGTGGGCGCAAATATATTTACTGGATGAAGGTAAAAGGCTAGGTAAAAAATTTACACACTATCGTGAAAGATATTTCGACCCGGACCGGCGGGACCGGGATCATGTTTTCAGCTATGCGCCAAAGCCAGGAGCTGAAGAATCTATTTGTGAACTTTTGAGCGATATATGTGTAAGCATGAAAGCAGAAGATTATTTAGAACTGCCGGATTGCATTACAGTCAATGTGCCGGTAGTTCTGGATACTAAAGCTAAAGCAGCGTATGAAAAGTTGGAAAGGGAAATGCTTCTTGAAATTGATGAAAGCATGATTGATGCTGGCAGTGCAGCAGTATTAACAAATAAACTTTTGCAGCTTTGTAATGGCGCTATATATGATGAAAACTGTAAGCCTGTTGAAATACACAACTGTAAAATTGAAGCTTTTTTGGAACTTATAGAAGCTTTGAACGGTCAGTCAGTGTTGGTTTTTTACAACTTTCAACATGATCTGCAACGAATTAAAAAAGCTCTAGCAGGATCCGGTCTTAGAGTGAGAGAGCTTAAAGGTTCGCAAGATGAAGATGATTGGAACAATAGAAAAATCGATATCCTATTGGCGCATCCGGCCAGTTGCGCCTATGGTCTAAATCTTCAACAAGGTGGCCATCACATTATATGGTTCGGTCTTAACTGGAGCTTAGAGTTATATCAACAAGCTAATAAACGATTACATCGGCAGGGGCAAACGGAAAAGGTTATCATACATCACCTGGTTGTTGAAGGAGGGGTTGATGAAGATGTCATGGCAGCGCTGGAGGATAAAAGCGCTACCCAGGATCGGTTGATGGAGGCTTTGAAAGCAAGAATTGAAAAATATCAAAAGGAGATGTCTAAATGAGAGATAAAAAATGACATCGTGTTATAGATCCTGAACTTATTGATATGGCCATATACGAATATAAAGCCTGTCAAATCCGGCATGATTTTTACCGCAAAAAAATTAAGGAGGCGGTTAAAAGTGGACAAGCTATACCGTGTAATGGGTATATTCAGTTTGGAGGTAGAAGGTGAAGATTTCCGAGAAGCCAGGGAAAAAGTACACAGAATTTTACGAGTGGATGAAATAGAACACAACATAATAAATGTGGAAGAGGTGTCGTCTGACGAGCGAAAATGCAGTCGAGTACAAATGTGATCAAGATAAACTGAGACTTGATTTAGTGCTACTAGATATTGTAATTACAGCAAAGAGGATTTTGAGAGAAATCCAAAGTATAATCAAAGCGGGTATGCTGACCCAACAGCTTATGAAGCAAACAGAACTTGATAAAAAGGTTCATAAAAACCGTATAACTTGGATTTCGTGCGCCAGTTTCACACATACCAAATTTGATAAATGTTTTTTGATAAATGTTTTAAAGTTTATTATTGATTGAAATAAGAGATAAGAAAGGAGTTCAAATAATGAAAAGGATTTATGTTGTTAGTAAAGATAAAAAATCAGGTTTATGGTATGCACATATGGCTGGTTTTCCTTGGATTCCAGTTTGGGGGAGTTGTAGCAAAAGTAAAATAGAAGCACAAAAGGTTGCAGCCAATATGATGTGTTTATCATTAAAAGAATATTTACAACTTCGTTTATAATTTATAAAGAAAGGCAGGTGATAATATGGCAAAAACAAAGAGAATTGAGTTATATGAGGGTGTAAAGGATAATGGTTGAAAAAATTGGCACCATGATTCAAAATCTTATGAACGAATATAAAAAATTTACCATAGTCAAACCAGATTGGTATTAAGGGGAGTGATGACAGTATGAACTACATAAAAGAAGCTGAAAATTATTTATACTATTACGCCGACATGCATCGGAGCCTTGAGCGGATGGAACATGAAATATGCAAATTAGTGTCCCAGGCCGGGCCAAGAGGAATAAAATCGGCGGTGCTGGACGAAACCGGCATTAAGGCCGGACACCAGGATGAAACCATGAATATCCTTTTCCGGCTTCAAATACTCACTGAGAATAAAGAAGAGACGAAGCGGGAACTTGAAAAAATAGACAAAATTTTGGACGAAATCAGCAGGGACCCCGGCTGCGAACTCTATGGCCTGGTGCTCCGCAAATGGTATATTGAACAGAGGCCGAAGGAAGAAATTGCGGCGGAAATCGGATACAGCAGCAGACAGAGTATATATTCGCTCCAGGCAAAGGCTATTAGGAAATTTGCAGTGCAGTTCTTTGGGATTAGGATGGTGGAAGATTTATAAAGGTGTGAGAGAATGGCATAGTATGTAAATTATACGTAGTAAAGGGGGCTAGGTATGCAACGTATTTTAGATGCGACTTGTGGCAGCCGAATGATTTGGTTTGATAAACAGAACCCAGACGTTTTGTATATGGATAATCGGAAATTAACGGATATTCTATGTGATGGCAGAGTATTAAACATAAACCCCGATGTAGTTGCAGATTTTAGAAAAATGCCTTTTCCAGACAATACTTTTTATCTAGTTGTATTCGATCCTCCACACCTGTTGAAAGCTGGTAAAAACTCATGGTTGGCCAAGAAATATGGTGTACT
This sequence comes from Calorimonas adulescens, assembly GCF_008274215.1. Taxonomy (NCBI): domain Bacteria; kingdom Bacillati; phylum Bacillota; class Clostridia; order Thermoanaerobacterales; family Thermoanaerobacteraceae; genus Calorimonas; species Calorimonas adulescens. Next base: position 61,279 of record NZ_VTPS01000009.1, read on the forward strand.
TTCCCAGAATTGGAAACAAGATATTGCACAGGGTTTTCGTGAGTGTATGAGAGTACTAAAGCCCAATGGAACATTAATTTTTAAATGGAATGGAGAACAAGTTAAATTGAGTGAAGTTTTAAAAGCCATTGGCCAAAAGCCGCTATTCGGAAACCGAAGAAGTAAGACACATTGGTTAGTTTTTATGAAATAATGAACATTTCAAAGATTAACTACAGAAATGATAGAAATGGGGTATGCTAACATCAAGATAAGATAATTTTGGAAAAAAAATAGACAGACATTTGATTCTTGGTGTGATATAATGCCATTAAGTGATAGAGCACCTGAATATAGGTGCTTTTTATGTATTGTTTTTTAGGGGTTATCACGAGTTTTTAACAAAAGGCTTGAAAGAAGTTTCCCATCCTCTATAGGTGGAAGAGACATAAATGCAGCAATAAATATACTGCATGAAGGATTAAGACAACAATGAAGAAACTAAGGGAAGAAACCAAAGGAAACTGAAGAAGAAAACTAAAAACAACCCTATTAAGAAACTATGTTCAATGGAGAATAATGGAAGAATAACGGGTCCTTCCAGAAGGGTGAGGAGGATGCGGGTCTGGCGAGGCCCGAAATTTCACCCAGTATGAAACAAAAAAATCATGCAACTTTGCAACTTTTTTGGTGATAGAAAATGGATAAAAAAGTAAAAATCCTGGATGACAAAATTTGCCTCAGCACAGCAGCTATGTGCGAGGTGTTTAACATAGATAAATCGACCATGAAGCGCTGGGGTGATGATGGATGCCCAAAAATCGCCCGGGGGTGGTGGTCTCTGGCAGAAGTTTTACGTTGGCGGGGATTAGTCAGCGCTGGCGGCATACAGACAGAAAAAGACGTGGAAAGGTTATCTCTTCAAGAACAAAAGCTATATTATGAAGCCAAATACAAACAGGCACAGTCGGAGGCCGCTGAATTTAAAAACGCAATACAGAGAGGAGAATATATTCTAAAAGATGACATCATCACTGAACTTCAGCGATTTTTTATTGTCCTGAAAAGGTCCATGCTTGGCTACAGTAGGAGGATAGCCACAGAGCTTGCCGGTTACGTAGACTCTGTTACTGCCAGGAGGATTGAAAAGATGATAACGGAGCTGACGCTGGATGTCCTTGAACAAATCAGCATTGACGGAGTCTATAAGCCGTCGAAGAAAAAACGTAAAAATTGAATGGTCCTCATGGTTACAAAAAGCTCTGAAGGTGTTTAAGCCTCCTGAGCAGCTGACGGTCTCCGAATGGGCAGATAAATTTCGAATCTTAGACGCAAAGACATCCGCCGAACCCGGCCTCTGGAGGACGGCAAGGACGCCGTATCTTCAGGGGATAATGGACGCATTCACTGATCCTGACATAGAAGAAATAATCTTTGTAAAGCCTACGCAGATAGGCGGCACCGAATGTCTGAATAACATAGTTGGTTATATCATTGCCCAGGATCCGAGCCCGACACTGATTGTATATCCCACACTGGAACTTGCTGAATACACATCAAAAAACAGGGTCCAGCCCATGATAAACCTTTGCCCTGTATTGAGGGATCGATACCAGGATAAAGAGAGTAAAACTCTTGAATTACAATTCGACGGGATGTATGTAGTGCTATCTGGAGCTAATAGCCCAGCATCCTTAGCATCTAGGCCCATACGGTATTTATTCATGGATGAAGTTGATAAGTTCCCGACATTTTCCGGGAAAGAAGCTGATCCTAGAAGCCTTGCCTGTGAGAGAACTAAAACCTTCGCACATAACAAAAAGATATTTCAAACATCCACGCCAACCCGAAAGAACGGTCCTATATGGCAGGAATGGGAAAACGCCGATGACCAAAGAGAATATTATGTTCCATGCCCTCATTGTGGCCATTATCAAACACTACGATTCAAGCAGATAAAATGGCCTAAACCTGAAGGACAGGAACCAACTCCGGATGATGCCAGGGCAACAGCATATTATGAATGCGAACAGTGTCATGGCATAATCACTGATGGTCATAAACAGGGGATGCTTCGAGCCGGCAGGTGGGAGTCCAAGAAAAAAACAGGAACATGCAAAACCGCTTTTCATCTTAATGCAATTTATTCACCATGGGTAAGATTCGGTGATGTGGCTTATGAATTCCTCAAATCCAAAGACTTTCCTGAGCTTCTAATGAACTTTATAAACTCCTGGCTTGCGGAACCTTGGGAGCAGACGGAGGTCAAAATGGATTCCGATCTGGTTTTGGAGCGACAGAGCGAATATGAGGAAACGGTGGTCCCTGACGGCACCATGTTGCTCACTGCAGGAGTAGATGTTCAGAAGGACCATTTTTATTATACAATCCGAGCCTGGGGCACCAGCATGACCAGCTGGAATATAACTCATGGCGTTGCAGAAACCTGGGATCAGATAGAATACATTATGAATCTTCCCTACCATGACCGGCAGGGTAATATATATCAAGTCAATCTTTGTGCAGTAGACTCCGGTGACCGGACCGATGAAGTATATGACTTTTGTGCTTTTAATCAGGAATGGGCGGTGCCCGTGAAAGGGTCATCGAATCCGCTGCTAAGCCGATATAAAGTTAGCACTATCGATAAAACCGATAGTAAAGCTCATGGAATGAGGCTTTATCTTGTAGATGGGAACCAATACAAAGATATGATTGCTGGCAGGATGAAAAGGCCTAACGGTCCAGGATCATGGATGGTATATAAAGGTTGTGATAGAGAATATGCGGAGCAAATATGCGCCGAGGAAAAGGTTATTGAGAAAAAGAAAAACGGAGTTGAGGTAGAAGTATGGAAGCCAAAGGCCACACATGCGGCAAATCATTATTTAGATGCTGAAGTATATGCAGCCCTGGCTGCGGATCTTTTGCATGTGAGGTATTTGCAGACGGAAACGCCTCAAAAGCAACCGATTATAAATAAAACTCAACCTACAGAACAGCAGAATAACTTTATAAAACCAAATAATAACTGGATACCCCAGAAAGGCAGGTGGTTGTAGTGACGATTCAGGAACAGCTGGATCAGATTAACCAGGCTATAAATGTTATAGAAAACGGTGCCCAGGAATATCGAATAGGGAGCAGATCTTTGAGGCGCCCCGACCTTACTATCCTTTACCAAGAACGGAGAGAATTGCAGCGACAGCTCTACGAGGAGAATGGAGGCGGTATATTTGTAGCCGTCTTTGATAGGAGGTGACAATTTGAATTGGTTAGATAGAGCGATATCCATTTTCAGCCCTGCTTGGGCATATAAACGGGTAGCATGGCGAAATGCGCTGAGGAGTTTTTATGATTCCGGGGGAACAGATAGACTAAATTCAGGTTGGACCACCATAAACGCTACCGCAGAACAGACAAACCAAGGGCAGAGAGATACAATTCGGGCAAGAGCCCGGGACCTTGAAAGGAATGCCGATTTTGCGGAAAGTATAATAAATTCTTTTGAGCGTAACGTTGTAGGGACAGGAATACGAGTTCAGGCTAAAGTTGTTGATATTGATGGGAATGAGGATGATAAATTAAATCAGCAGATTGAGGACTTATGGGAAGAATGGTGCCGAGCACGCAATTGTGATGTGACCGGCCAGCAGTCTTTTATTGAGATGCAGCAGATGGCCGTGCGTCGGCTAATAGTTGATGGTGGGATAATCTTTGTAAAAGCATATACAAATACCGGTCCGGTGCCGTTCAGCCTGCAAGCTCGGGAAGTGGATGACCTTGACACTTCTTTGAATGGTTTACCCGGGGCAAGCGGGAACAGGATTGTCGGTGGAGTTGAACTTGACAAATATAACCGGCCTGTAGCTTATTGGCTTAAACAATATACCCCTGATGGTTTCTGGAACGGAAAATCAGAAAGGATACCCGAACAGAGGGTAATTTTTTTGTGGCGCAAGACTAGGCCCACGCAGATTAGGGAGGTCTCTCCCATGGCAAAAACATTGCCGAGGGTGAGAGACACTAACGAATTTATCGAAGCGGTTTCTGTAAAAGAAAGAATACTGGCTTGCCTTTCAGCGTTTATAGTAAAGAATAACCCTAGTATGAATAGTATTGGCCGCAATGTTAAAGTCGATACAAAAATTGAATATCCGATGAAAACTTTAACGCCAGGCATGATCTATGAATTGCAGCCAGGGGAAAGTGTTCAGACAGTTGCGCCATCCGGTCAGCCGAGCAATGCAAAAGAGTTTATAGCAATCCAGCAACGTCTTGCCGGTTCCGGCCAGGGTCTATCTTATGAAACTGTATCCCGTGATATGTCTCAGGTCAATTATTCCAGTGCTCGCCAAGGGCTTCTGGAAGACCAGCGCACTTACATGATGTGGCAGCAGTTCCTCATTGAGCATTTTTGCCGGGAGGTTTACACCGAATTTGTTATATCAGCGGTCCTTTCCGGTCAGCTCAATATTCCCGATTTCTGGCAGGACAAGCGACGGTATCTAAAGCATGTCTGGATACCACCCGGATGGAGCTGGATTGACCCGCTCAAAGAAATAAACGCTTACAAAATAGCACTTAACACAGGCCAAGATACACTGGCCAGAATATGCGCCGAAAGGGGCGAGGATTGGAGGGATGTCTTAAAACAAAGGGCTAAAGAGTATGAGTTTGCGAAATCATTGGGTCTTGATTTATCAGTCTTAACAGGAGGTGAAAAAACAGGTGGGACACAACAAACCCAAAACTGGAATACAGCAGAATAGAACATTCGATATGGCCATAAGAGCGGTGAAAGCGGATGAAAGGCGCGTCACCGTTTCTTTTTCCTCGGAATTGGCGGTCAACAGATGGTATGGGGTAGAAATACTCCAGCATGATGAGGGCAATGTAAATCTTGAAAGGCTTAACAACATTGGGGTTGCCCTTTTCAACCATGATAGAAATTATGTGCTGGGGAAAATTGAGAATGCCAGACTTGCGGCTGATGAAAAACGGACCTATGCCGATATAGTTTTTGACACTGACCTTGATGCGGATCTGATATACCAAAAAGTTCAAAATGGGACCCTGAAAGGTGTATCCGTAGGATATTCCGTAGATGTTTGGGAGGAAGTTGCTCCCGGCAAGACATCCAGTAATGGCCGCTTTACCGGTCCTGCATATGTGGCTGTAAAATGGACCCCGTTAGAAATATCTATCGTTTCTGTCCCTGCTGATGATACAGTTGGTGTGTGGCGAAATATGGAAGATGATACACTGGAACCTAACAATTCAATAAGTATCTTCGAAAGGCAAATACAAATCAATAAAAATTTTATATAGGAGGTTGTGAAATTGAACAAAAAAGAATTGCTTAAGGCAAAAGTATTAAAGCAGCAAGAGATTGTCAATGGAGCCAGGGCTGCTGGGCGGGAATTAACCGCAGAAGAACAGGCAGAGTTTGATACATTGCAAAGAGAAATCGATGCTCTTAAGGCAGAAATAGCGAAAGATGAAGGGAACACTCAAACACAGATAGAAACAGAAAGAGCTATTCAAGCTGAAAGGCAACGTGTATCAGAAGTAATCGCCATTTGCAGAGATTTCGAGGAAGATCCAAGTGAATATATCAAATCGGGTGTCACAGTTGAACAAGTGAGAGCAAAAATCCTTGAGAAACTCAAAACCGAAAGAAAACCATCGCCGGCCCCGGTGCCCGATGTAAGGATTGAGAAAGAAGAAGCCGACAAATTCAGGGCAGCAGCTTCTGACGCAATACTGCTGAGGGGTGGAATAAAGCTTGATAAGCCTGCCGACGGTGCCAAAGATCTCAGAGGAATGAAGCTTCGTGACCTGGCTATAGAGTGTCTTTCCAGAGCAGGGAGGCCCAACGCTCATCGCCTTGATAATGATACCCTATTCCGGGAAGCACTGAGTCCTGACAGCCAGTTTGCCAGCATACTCTCCAATGCTGTCAATAAAACCATGGCCACTGCATACAATGCCGCAAGGCCCACATACCAAGTATGGACCGGCAGAGGGAGCAATCCCGACTTTAAGGCTGCAACACATTACCAGATTTCCGAAGCCGGCGAGCTTGTGAAGATGACACAATCTGGTGAATTCAAATTTGATGAAATGACTGACCAGGGAGTATCCAAGGCTGTGGCGACTTTTGGTAGAGAATTTGGCATGACCAGGCAGGCATTGATAAATGATGATATTGGCGTACTAACCAGAGTCCCTGAAGCATATGTGAGGGCCGCATCCAGAGGCATAAACAAATTGGTGTATCAAATGCTTGGAAGTAACCCGGCCATTTATGACGGTATTGCCCTGTTCCATGCGAACCATAAAAACCTAGCTTCCAATGGCGGAGCAATAGCAACTGCTACTGTTAGCGCAGGCCGGGCGGCCATGAGGAAGCAGAAAAACCTAAGAGGCAAAGAGACTCTCAATATCGGGCCTGCTTTCTTGATCGTTCCCGCTTCTCTTGAGACACAAGCCCAGCAATTCATTGTATCTATAGCAGATCCCACGGGGGTCAATTCGAATGTGGCGAACGTCTTCCGGAATTCTCTGACCATTGTGGCCGATGCTGAACTTGATGACTACAGCGAAACTTCCTGGTATCTTGCGGCTTCTCCCGCTGATATAGATACCATTGAGGTGACATATTTGAATGGGAACGATATGCCGATCCTCGAGAGCCAGGTTGGTTTTGACTTTCTGGGCATCAAGTGGAGGATTTACATCGACTACGGTGTAACGGTTCTTGACTACAGAGGACTCTACAAGAATCCTGGCGCATAAATGATTTATGCGCCTTTCAAATTTTGATTAGGAGGTATAAGACATTATGGCAAAAGGGACATATATTCAGAAGGGTTATATTATCGACTTTACAAACAGCACTGGCACCGATATAGCCTATGGTGACGTTGTGCCAATAGGGGCAAGGATAGGTATAGCTGCTGAAGACATTGCAAAAGATGCAACAGGCTCGCTGAATGTTTCAGGAGTATTCGAACTGCCCGCTGATAATACTGCGGCTTTTGCGGTTGGCGATGAAGTATACTGGGATGACGCTGGGAGCAAGCTCACCAAAACCGCAGGGGCTATAAAAGCAGGTTGGGTAATAGAACCAAAAGCCCAAGCAGGAACCACAGCGAAAGTGAAGATTGACTGATGAGCTTCAAAGACACTGTTCAATCAGACCTTAATGTATTTTTTAATCTTGACGAATTTGCTGAAACCCGCACAATAGACGGCAGGGCCCTTAATGTTATTGTTGACAATGATCGTCTTCAGCAGAGGTCACAAAAAGAATATGACGGTATAAGCGTAGGGGAAATATTGTTTTACGTAAAGGCTTCGGAGTTCGGGGAGCGCCCGGAACAGGGCACTCCCATGATTTTTGACGGGCGGCAGATGTATGTTTTTGACTGTAGGGAAGATGACGGGGTATATGAAATAATTCTACAGCAAAATAGAGGTGTTTAGTCATGCCAAAGGGCGGCATAATTGTAGACACAAAACAGCTTGACAGACTGACAATAGAGCTGAAAGGTTTTGAGAAGGAAGTTGGGGAAGCCGCTTACCATGCGCTAAACAGGACAATAGACCATGTCATAACCCAGGTGGGGCGCATAGTGCCGAAAGAATATGCCATCAAAGCCAATGATGTAAAGGAATCCTTTAAAGGTGGCATAAAACGGCCCAGCAAAAATGATCTCACGGCAAGTATTACATCAAAAGGCCATACATTGTCGCTTGCCCATTTCCCGCACAGCCCGCAAATGCCGCCCGCCTCTGGAAGAAAATATAAAGTTAAAGCCACCATCAAACGGGGTAGTAGAAAGTTAATTAATACAGAGCCCAAGCCATTTATTGCGCCAACCGGAGCAAAATCACCGGACAAAGTGCAGTATAATGTTTTTCGGAGGTTGGGGAAAGAACGCCTACCAATAACAGTTATACGGACTCTGTCGGTCCCGCAAATGATAACCAATGAAAAAGTAGCTGAACAAATCCAAAAGGCCGCCCAGGAAAAGCTTGATGAAAGATTGGAACACGAAATCACATACCGCATGACCAGCATTAATAAGAACATAAAGAAGGGATAGAATGTCTACGGTATCGGTTTTAGAAGCACTGCAATCTTTCCTGCAGGAAAAAGTTTCACCAGCCATCAAACTGCAAAAGCCGTCAGATAATAATATTCATGAATATTCTCTAGTCAATCCGGCTATTCACGTAGGGTGGTTGCCTCCTAAAGGATATCTTCCCGAAGGAATGGAATCTGCAATACCCTGCTTAATAGTTGGCCTGGATGATGCCACCGATGATGGCCAGGATTCACAGATAAATATAAGAATCTCTGTAGTTGTTTTTAGCCCGGGTTTTCATACGCCTGGAGAGACTGGCGTCAATTATATCCCTGATTTTAAGGGATATCATGATCTTCTAAACGTAATTGACAGGACCGTTGCGGAACTTATGAAGAATCAAATAATCGATGGCAAAGTGGCAATACAAATGCCCGTCAAGTGGGGAATGTATCAGGAGCAACCATATCCTTACTGGTATGGCTGGATAACATTCCCGGTGAAAAAACAGACATACCCGACGGCGGAAATAGCCCGTCAATTCTTATAAGTGAGGTGAAATAGCTTGTATATTCATGGAGCATATGCCGATCTGCAGCCCACCCAGGATTTAATACCCCCCAAAGGGGTATCGACACTTCCGGTATATTTCGGACGGCTTCCGGTGCATCAGCTTATGGATTATTCCGGGAAAGTGAACAAATCTATATTGGTGCAGAGCTTTTCTGATGCTGTAACAAAAGTGGGCTATAATGACAGCAACTGGGATGATTTCGATCTGTGCGAGGCAATATATGCGCATTTCAAAAATAGCATTCAGGTTATCGGACCTGTCATTTTAGTCAATGTTCTTGACCCCGATACACATAAAACATCGGCTAAGACAGCCAGCGTTACTCTTACCAACGGTCAGGGGTATATAAACAATGACAAAGTAATTCTAAAAACCGTTGCAATTACCGGCAAGGTGTTGGGAACTGATTTCAGTGCGGAATACACCCCCGACGGCACAAAAGTGCTAATTAAAGACCTTAAAGGGACTTTGACATCTCCTGTGGATGTAACCTTTGACGAGGTCAATCCGGCTGCCATAACCGCCACTGAAGTTATAGGCGGAACCAATTCTACTACAGGAGAAAAAACCGGGATATCAGTTGTAGACCTGGTATATCAAACTTACAACATGATACCTACCATTCTTGATGCCCCCGGCTGGAGCCATCATCCCGAAGTTGACGCCGCTCTAAAAGCAGCAGCCCAAAAGATAAACGGGCACTGGTATGCGTTTGTAAACAGCAATCTGGCTGCAGATGCTAATGCGGATACCATTGAAGAAGCGAAGACGTGAAAGTCTACAAATGGTTATACTGGGGCCAATGAAGCCCCCTGCTGGCCGCTTGCTAAAAACGGAAATAGAAAATTCCACCTATCCACACTTGCCACAGTGACCATGCAGTGGGTGGATTATAATAACGACAACATTCCCTATGAGACACCTTCGAATAAGCCGGTGGATGTAACCGGAATGTGCCTTGCCGATGGAACGCCCATAGAGTTTGACCAGGTACAGGCCAATGACTTAAACAGCAAGGGTATCAGGACGCTCACATACTGGGGAGGCCGCTGGGTGCTCTGGGGACCCCATACTGGGGAATATGAATACGGCAAAGACATGGACCCCAGGAATAAATTCGATTCCAGCGTGAGGATGCTTTATTACCTGGTGAACGATTTCCAGAGCCGCTACGGTACCCAGGTAGATAAGCCAATGGATCGAGCAAGAGTCGATACGATACTCAATGACTATCAAGAATTTCTTGATAGTCTTATTAACCGCGGGGCTTTGCTATATGGGACTATCGCTTTCAACGAGACCAGCAACCCCACTAGTGATATCGTGGAAGGTGACTTTGTCTTTAACGTGGCCACAACCACCACACCGCCAGGCAAGAGCATAACTGCAAAGATTGAGTATACCACCCGGGGCATTGATGTATTGTTCGGAGGTGAGCAGGCATGATAATATCCGGGAATGTTATAGCTCATAAACTTTTGGCTGATGGGGTGGAAATTGACGATAACGTATCCTGCCAGCTACCTTCCATAGAGATTCAGACAGGGGAGATAAAAGGCGCTGGTATAATGGGGTCCATTGATATGCCTGTCCCTGGTCAGATTGGGAGCATGACTTTTACCATAAATATGCGGTCAATCAACAAAAACGCTTCAAATCTTGCTAAGCCTGGTACCCAAAACCTTGAACTCCGATTTGTAAGGGATACATTGACGGCCAACGGGCAGATGGTGCCGGAAGGAGCTAAGATATTTATTACCGGCATCAATAAAAAGTATGACCCTGGGAAAGTTGAATCGCCGGCAACGACCATGGATGGGAGCATCGATTTTGAGGTCATAAGATATCGCCAGGTAATAAATGGCGTTGAAACATTGTTGATTGACAAAAGGAACTATATTTACAAGGTTAATGGTGTCGATTATATGAAAAACATCAGGGCGGCTCTCGGTTAAGGGCCGCCTAAATTTTTAAGGAGGGTTATCATGGAAACTTTAAAATTATCAAAACCCATTATGATTAATGGGGAAGAGGTCACAGAACTACCCTATGACTTTGAAAATTTGACGGCAAAGGATAAACTTAACGCCAGCAAAAAGATGAAGGCAGCAGGAATACCTTTAAGCATACCTGAAACGGACCCTGACTATCATTTATACCTTTTTGCGGAAGCGGTATGCAAAGTAAATTCAGCTATAGATATAACCGATATAATGCGGATGAGTGCGAAGGATGCAGATAAGGCTGCCTCTATAGCAAGGAGTTTTTTCTATCTCAATTTGGCGGAATAATCTCCGACCATTTTATAAAGACCGCAATTGCTCAGGTTACTTTAATCACATCCACATCGGCAGAATGGTGTTTTAATCAACCGTTAGTGGATTTCCTTGACTTTTACCATACTTTATGCGAAGAAGCTGAAAGGTTAAGAAGGGAGGCGGCTACCGGTGGCCAGTCAAAAAGAACTTAGAGCGTTGATTACTCTTGCAGGGAAAGTAGACCCATCTTTACAAACTGCTTTAATGAAAGCATCAGCCCAGACGTCGAAAGCATCTCGAACTTTTTCAAAACTCGGCAGCTTTGCGTCCAAAGGTTTAAGCATAATAGGTAAAGCCGCTGCAGTCACCGGAGCTGCGGTTGCTGCCGGAATAGGCACCGGGACAGTTGCCCTTGGCGGATTATTGATGAAGGCCACTGAGACCGGTGATCAGTTGGTAAAAATGCGGGATAAAACAGGGCTTTCAGCAGAGGAATTGCAGCGCCTGCAATATATCTCAAGCCAGGTGGGAACAAATTTTGAGGCACTCCCCCAGGCCATAAGCATTATGACGAAGCAGATGGATGCAGCTAGGAAGGGCAGTAAAGATACCGCAGCCGCATTCCAGGCCCTGGGAATTTCGGTGACAGATGGGGCCGGAAAACTCAGGCCGCAATCCCAGGTATTTCAGGAGGCCCTTGTCCAGCTTTCGAAAATAGAAAATCAGGCAGACAGAAATGCACTGGCATTCAAACTTTTTGGCCGAGGAGCGGCAGAACTATTTCCTATTCTGAATGCCGGGACAGATGAAATACAAAAGCTCGCTGCTGAAGCTGACAAGTTGGGTCTTGTCATGTCAGGTGAGCAGGTTGAAGCTTTGGATAACTTGGGAGATACAATTGATAAGCTGAAGCTTTCAGTAATGGGTCTTGGAAACAGGATTTTGGCGTCTTTGTTGCCCAAAATACAACCAGTAATAGATAAGCTGGTTTCCGACTTACCTGCCATAGCCCCTAAATTATCCAGTGCATTAGGTGGATTTTTGGGCAATATAGCAAATTTATTGCCGGACCTTTTAAATGTGGCTAGTCAATTCGCACAAATACTGATGCCCATATTTGACACCATAGGCAGCACCATGGGTCCCATGCTTGTGAATATCATACAACAGGCTTTGCCCATAGTGATGCAGATTATACAGACTGCAATGCCTTTATTAAATCAAGGTTTCAGCATGCTCATATCTCTTATACAGCCCTTGCTTCCGCTTTTAATGCAGCTGGTTCAGCAAATCCTCCCAATCGCAGCACAGATGATAACGGTTGTATTTTCAGTGCTTCAGCCGATAATACCTGTATTGGTGCAGCTCATTCAGGGTATTTTACCTCCGATCATGCAGATATTGCAGGCTATATTACCATTTTTACAGGCATTAACCCCTATCATTGCGATGGTTGCCACAATAATTAGCTCGCTTTTAACTACCGCTTTAAGTGCGATAATTCCTATATTAACGGAAATAGTTCAGGCATTATTGCCCCCACTTATGCAGATTTTGAACTCTATATTCCCGCTTTTGCAGGCAGTAATACCAATTATTCAATTGCTTGCCAATGTCATTGGTGCTGTTCTGGGGGGAGCAATAAAATTGGTTATGCCAATTATTGAGAAGTTTTTGAGTTTAATTTCTCCGATAGCCAATTTAACATCTAAATTTATAGGCGGTGTTAGTAATGTTATAGGCAGTGTAGGAAAATTTTTGGGCTTTAGTGGCAAGAGTGTAGAACTACAGGCAAATGTATCAAGCTCAATGCCCCGATTTGCTGAAGGTGGTATAGCAACCGAACCCTCGATATTTGGCGAAGCGGACTGGGCAGAAATGGCCATTCCGCTTAAAAGGACCCCAAGAAGCCTGAGCTTATTGAACAAAACCGCTCAAATACTTGGAGCAAAACCTACCGGGAGCAGTATTCAGATAATCTATAATCCCACCATCTATGGTGGAAATCGTGCAGAACTAGAACCCATATTGCAAAAACACAAAGAAGAAATACGGATGATGATAGAAGAAATCGAGCGTGATAGAGCGAGGGTTGCCTATGGCTATAGTTAATTATTTCGAATATACAACGATGCAGGGTGATACTTTCGACATGCTTGCTCTGGATGCATACAACGATGAATTCAAAGCCCATCTGATAATCCAGGCCAATCCACAATATGCCGGTGTGCTGGTATTTGATGCAGGAATAAAGCTAAAAATCCCTATTATTGAGCAGGAAGCCGCCGCAACTCTCCCCCCATGGAAGAGGTGATAGCTTTGCAGCTGATATATGAAGGTAAAGACATAACCGATGCTGTTGAAATTCATAAAGCGGATATAACTGACAATGCCGGGGGGATTGCTGACAGCTTGGAAGTCTGGTTTGATGACCCGGAAGGGTTTTGGAGCCAGTGGAAGCCGAAGAAAAATGATGAGGTCCAAATAAAAGAAGATGGCTTTGATTCCGGCCGCATGTATATAGACGAGCTTGAACAGCAGCGGGGTTTGTTTATTATTCGTGCCCTGGCCATTCCCCAGGATGCTAAAACGGAAAATACCAAGGCCTGGGAAAATGTAAGGTTTCTGGAGATAGTTACTGAATTGGCAAGGAAGTATGGATTCCTGCTGGAGACTTATAACATACAGAATCCTTTTTATGAACGTGTGGATCAATTTGAACAGGCAGACTTCGCTTTTCTGGCATGGCGGTGTTTATTGGAAGGATATATGCTGAAAATAACTGACCGGAAGGTTATTATTTATGATGAGCGGAATATGGAAGCTCAGGCACCAGTTAAAGTCATTTATATTGACGAATTCGATGGAGATTATAGTTTTTTGCAAAAATCAGCATGGATATACGGCGGGTGCCGCATATCTTTCGGAGATATAAAATATGAGTTTAAGCCTTCTGGAGCTTTCGGGCCTGTTTTAAAATTTGCTGGCATATATGTTTCAAGCCATTCGGAGGCTGAGCGATTCGCCAAAAATATCCTTCGTTCCAAAAATAAGTATGAAAATACCGGATACTGCACCATCGAACTTGCTCCCGGGATTGCGGCAGGTAATGTAATACAGATACAGGGAGTAGGCATGGCCGATGGGAAATACTTTTGTGAACAGGTAACTCATAAACTTACCAATAAAAAGACCTTTTTAAAACTCAGGAAACCGCTGGAGGGGTATTGATGGTTTTAAAGGGCAAGGTATCAAGTATAGAATCTTCGGGAATACGGGTTTTATTTCCTGAAAGGGATAATGATGTATCCTGGCCTTTAAAAGCGGCTTCTCATGTTGGAACCCTTCAGGTGGGGGATAATGTTGCGGTGGTTTTCTTTTCAAATAGCATGAACGATGGGCTCATTATAGCTAAGTTTTAGGCGGTGGTTACATGCCTATTGCGGTTTTTGCTAATAAAGTGTTTCAGGTAGACAGCCAGAAAATATATACTTTCAATGATTTCACCATGAGCAGCAGTTTAGAAACAGAGAAACAGGATGCGGCAAACAAAAAACCAAGCACTTATATAAAAGGACCCGATCTATATACGATGAGTATTAGTATTCCTCTTGATGTTTCCATGGGTGTGAATGTCAGAAATGAATACGGAGCATGGAAAGCTCTTGTTGAAGCCGGCAAGCCTTACCCTTTCATACTGGGAGGAAAGCCACTGGGCTCAAATAAGTGGCTTCTCAAGAGTGCTTCATTGAATAATACAGTAATAGATTCAAACGGGAATATTCTTTCGGGGACTATTCAGTTGGAGTTTGAAGAATATGTCCGCCCGGGGAGCGCCCAGACTTCAAAGAGCGCCAAAAAAACTTCATATACTCCAGGTATATCTCTTCCAAAAGTATCGAGTGATATGAATTTACTGGGGTCATCGGATAAGGCTGACATGAAAAGGTCCAATCCCAATATGCTTTCACGTTTACCGGAGTAGGTGATTGAATGGAATACATTATAGATACGTCAAAACCAGCCAATTTGAATTGGGCCGCAAAAGATGCGGAAAGAATAGCGCAAAACGTTAGGAATCTTATATCCACCTGGCGCTATGAGGTAGCATATGACCGAACTTTGGGCATTGACCAGAACATGCTTGATAAGCCCAAGGATACCATCGTGGCTTTATATGTTGCAGAAATATACAGACTGGTGAGCGATTACGAACCCAGGGCGACAGTCAAAGAAGTAAAATTCATCGGTGTGGATGATGAGGGTAATATGCAGTTCAGGGTGGTGATAGAGGTATGAGCGGCATAAATTTTGTTGATGTGGATGCTGAGAGTTTAAAAAACCAGCTCATACAGGATTTCGAAAGTGCATTGGGAGAAACCTTTTATCCAGGTGACGAGCGCCGGATTTTTTTATTGCAAATCTTACCTTTAATCGTGGGTTTGAAAAATGATATAAACGAATCGGCGAAACAAAATCTTTTAAGATATGCCCGTGGTAGTATGTTAGATGCTTTGGGTGAGTTTTACAATACTCCGAGGCTACAAGCACAAAAAGCAACGGTTACATTGAGGTTTACCCTTTCTGGCCCCCAAGCTATGGAAGTAATCATACCAAAAGGAACGAGAGCAACTCCTGATGGCAATATATACTTCGCTACAAATGCGGACTTAGTGATTCCTCCAGGGCAAATTACGGGCGATATAACAGCAGTATCTACTGAAGCCGGGGCAAAATATAACGATTATGCACCTGGGCAGATAAAAACTATTGTTGATCCGGTGCCGTATGTAGCTTCTGTAACTAATATTGATACCAGTTCAGGCGGGGCTGACATTGAGCCCGATGATGATGGGGTAAACATCTGGAGCAGATATCGTGAAAGAATAAGGCTTGCCCCTGAAAGTTTTTCTGTAGCTGGCCCTGAAGGAGCTTATATATATTGGGCAAAAACAGCCGATGCAAATATAATTGATGTTTCAGTGTCCTCCCCATCTGCAGGCACCGTTAAAGTTGTACCGCTTTTGAAAGACGGAGAAATCCCATCCCAGGCTATCCTCGATAAAGTAAGCACTATTGTAAGCTCAAAAGACAAGAGGCCGTTAACTGACAACGTTCAGGTTGCGGCGCCAACCACAGTTTCTTATGATATAACATTGACTTATTATATAGCATTGGAGCGGCAAACCGAGGAAACCATCATAAGAAATGCTATTGAAGGAACCGGCGGTGCTATAGACCAATATAAATCATGGCAGGCGGGAAAACTTGGAAGAGCTGTCAATCCAGATTATTTACGACAACTCATACTTAACGCTGGAGCATTTAGAATTGATATTATAAGCCCAATGTATATCGAAATCAACCCCGACCAGGTAGCCAAAGCCGGTACCGTAACTGTCACTTATGGAGGTCTGATATAAATGGACCTGAAAAATGTTGACCTTCTAAGCCTTCAAACTTCATATATGAAACAGGACCCGACTACACAGGCGCTTTGTGCAGCTTTAAATCCTCATTTCCGGCAGCTGGCCGATGAAGTTAAAGCTTGCTTGATATATTCCCGCATTGATGAACTGGATGATGCTGCACTGGATGAGTTAGCCTGGCAGATGCACGTGGATTGGTATGATTCAACTGCAGAAATTGAAATAAAGCGGAGCCTGATAAAAAATGCTATTAATGTCCATAGATACAGGGGTACGCCTTTTGCGGTTGAGGAAACTGTTAAAACCTATTTTGGAGATGGTGAAGTCCAGGAATGGTTTGAATATGGCGGCCAACCTTATTATTTCAAAGTTATGACTACGAATACCCGGGTCAATACAACGCTGCTTAATCAATTCTTAAAGGTTTTAAACTCAGTCAAAAATGCAAGAAGCTGGCTAGAAGCCGTAGAAATAACGGCCACGGATGAAATGAATTTGTATTTTGGCAATATAGTTCATATAGCCGACTATCAAGAAATAAGGTAGGTGGTTTAAGTGGGAGCTTTTGGGGGCCTTATACTGACGAATAAAGGCAGAAACCTACAGGCCAAAGCCCAGACTGGGGTTCAGATGAACTTCACTAAAATAAAAATCGGTGATGGGAGCCTTAGCGGACAAAGTATCGTAGATTTAACCAGTTTAATCAATACAAAAAAAGAGCTAACAATACTAGGAATCGAGAGACTGACTGGTGGGAAGGCCAAACTTCGAAGCTATTTTACGAATGCGGATATATTGACCGGGTTTTACTGGCGCGAGCTTGGGGTGTTTGCCCAGGATCCAGACGAAGGGGAAATACTTTACTGCTATGGTAACGCCGGAACAAATGCGGAGTATATCCCCGCTGGTGGTGGGCCTGACGTAGTCGAAAGATATATAAACGTAATAACCCTGGTTGGGAATGCTACAAATGTTTCAGCGACATTGGGGTCCGAAATATATGTAACCCAGGCTGATTTTGATAACCATACCGGGAATGCAGTAATGCACGTTACCCAGGTTGAAAAAGATACATGGAATGCCAAGGAAACCCCTGCAGGAGCTCAAGCCAAAGCCGATGTAGCAGAAGCGGCGGCCAACGCATACACGGACCAAAAAGTCGGAGATCTGGCCGGTGCGGGCCGGACTACAGAAACGGTCAAGGGAAATGCGGATGCACTTGCTGCGCATTTGGCCGAAACTATTAAGCAAGGTGTGCATGGTGGTCTGCCAGCTCACAAAAGCACACACGCCATTGGTGGTAGCGACCCGATAACACCCGCCGACATCGGCGCAGTCAACAAAGCGGGAGATACGATGACAGGGAATTTAACTGCTCCTAAATTTATTTCTACCGTTGCTACAGGTACAAGCCCGTTATCTGTCAGTTCCATTACATTGGTTACTAATTTAAATGTGGATATGCTTGACAATTATCATGCTGGTAATTCATCAGGGCAAATTCCCGTGTCTAATGGTACTGTAAATACTAACCTAAACGCAGATTTACTTGATGGGCATGATGGAAGCTACTATTTGCCTGTATCAAGTTATACCGCTTCTGATGTGTTAACCAAAATTAAAACAGTAGACGGAGAAGGTTCAGGGCTGGATGCTGATACATTACGTGGAAAAACTCCTAATGATATATTCCCACCATATACTGTTGGTGATATTGTACTAATTCAAGATGCTTGGACACCAGAAATAAACAGTACCACCCCAACAAAAACTTATGAAAAAAGGATTGATAGAAGTGGCAGTTTACGCATTAAATTTGGTGCAAAAGTTGGTGCTACATCTATTACTGGTTATGCTCAAATATATCGAAATGGTAGCCCTGTAGGAACTTTAAGAAGCACAACGTCTACAACATATGTGACTTTTACAGAAGATATTTCTGGTTGGAATCCAGGAGATTTAGTTCAGCTTTATTGCTATGTGTCTAATAATAGCTATAAAATGTATCTTTATGATTTTACACTATGTGTAGCGAAATTATACAGTTTAGCTTAAGGAGTGAGTTTATGAGGAAGGTTGTTTATACAAATTCAGACGAGCGGGAAGCTATAATTAATAGTGCAGTAAGTAGGGGTGAATACCTTATTGAGGATGCAATAACATCTGAGGGGAAATATCTAATATTTGATACTAAAACATTACAGATTAAATCGCAACCACCAAGCATAGAAAACCGCCTTAAAGCCGTTGAGGATGCTCTTTTAAATATGTTGTAGATAAGTATGTTGTAGAGGTGATAATATGCATGAGTTTTTGAAGAATATGTGGGTCATGAAGCGCATTGATGAAATCTTTCTGCAAACACAGGTTACAAAGGGAAGGATAACGCAACAGGAATATGAAATTATAATTGCTACACCTCAGATTTCATAGGCGTACTTTGTTCAATAGCAAAATTAGCCTCGGTTTATAAGCTGGGGCTTTTATATTGGGGGTGGAATGATGCGATACATCGAAGAAAACCTTAAAGAGTTTACCATTTGTAATATTATTAAATGGCATGAACTTGGTTACACAGGGAAAAGCATTAAAATTGCAGAGATAGAATCATGTAATACTGACGTTTGGTTTTTAAAAGGAAAAGTAAAAGACCCCTTTAATCAAAAGTCAGACATAATAAACTCCCATGGCCAAAAAGTTTTGGATGTAATGAATCAAGTGGCACCCGATGCAGAACTATATATTTTACCCAGCGGAATAATCTCTGAAAGTGGTAAAGTCAGAGGGGCATTTATAGAGAAAACACTGCCTTATATAAAGCAAGAAAAAATAAACATCATAGGGGCAAGCATAGGAGGTTTCGATATAGTTGAACTCAATAAGGCTATAGAAGATGCTAAAGAATATGGATGCATATTTGTAACAAGTGCAGGAAATGAAGATGAGGAAGGATTAAGTGGTTTCGCAAAAAGCAATGTTTGGATCAGTGTTGGGGCGGTGGGCTGGTCCGATCAGACAAAGAAAATACAGCTTAAAAATTATTCTTCCAAGGGAAAGGAATTGGATATTGTCAGTTTCAGCGGATTATATGTAAGAGATGGCCGCATAGGATATGAAGAAAGGACCTTCCAGATGGAGGGGACTTCTTTTAGTTCGCCGATGATTGTGGGTATGATTGCCCTGGTACAGCAATATTTTCTTGAACGAACCGGCAGGACATTATACCAGGATGAAATCGAAAGATTTATGTACGACCACGTTATAGACCTTGGGAATACCGGATGGGATGAAATGTATGGCTATGGCCTTTTTATCTTGCCGAATCCAGCAAATATAGATATTCAAAAATATATTTTTCATAGAGGTGAAACAATCATAAAAGAAAAAAAGACAGTATTAATGGATGCGCCGGCCAAAATCATAGACAATCGATTCTATATTGTTGGAAGGCATTTTACGGAGGCCTTCGGTGGTAAAGTTTTATGGGACCCAGCAAGGCCGAAAGAAGGTATATTTGAGCTGAATGGAAAAAGAGTTACACTGACGGATGGTAGTAAGGAAATGATTATTGAAGATATTTAAAAAATTAACCGGAGGTGGGATTATGCCCGGGGCTGAAATAGCACAATATGGTATTGGCTTTTTCACAATAGCTGGTTTAATATTTTTAGTCAATCAATGGGTAAAACAGCGAGAAAATAATAATATTGCAGCTGTAATCGAAAATAATACAAAAGCCCTAGAGCAAGTATCACAAGTTATACAGAGCATGCAGATTACACTGGCGAGGCAAGAGGCAAAGCTGGATGAACTTTTGGAGAGGGCAAGGAGGTGATTAAATGTCAAAAATATGCATTGACCCGGGCCATGGTGGAAGTGATCCTGGGGCAATTGGCCCGGGCGGAACAAAGGAAAAAGATATAACCCTGGCGGTGGCATTGAAGGTAGGTGAAAAACTGAAAGCGAATGGCCTCGAAGTTGTTTTTACCAGGGCAAACGATAACCCTGGTTTCCCTCAGGACCAACGGCAGAATCTTGCAAAACGAGTTAGCATCGCAAATATGGCAAAAGTGGACCTTTTCGTCAGCATTCATTGTAATTCAGCAGTAGACCAGCAAGCCCATGGCACAGAAACATATTACTATAAACTCGGATATAACGGGGAAAAACTTGCCCGAGCTATTCAAGATGAAATGCTCAAGGCTACAGGATTATATAATCGTGGAGTAAAAACTGCAAATTTCTATGTCATAAAGTATACTCAAATGCCGGCGGCCCTGGTGGAAATGGCCTTTATTTCGAATCCAGCAGAAGAAAAACTTCTTGCCAGCATAGAATTTCAGGAAAAAGCGGTCACAGCAATTGCAAAAGGTATCTGCAATTATGCTGGTATTGAATATCAAGAATTACCTCCCAATCTGAGTCCTTGGGCAAAAGAAGCGTGGATATGGGGAGTAGAAAAAGGAATTATTGACGGAAGCAGACCTAAAGGCACTATCACTAGGGAAGAAGTTATTACCATGATCTACAGAGCAATAAAAAATTTACAGGAGGGTTAAAAATGAACATCGATATCCTTTTCGGAGAGACCTTCAGCGGTCTCATTTTTATTGCAACTTTGGTGTTTGTGGTCACCCAGTATGCGAAAAAGCTCCTGGGTAATTATGTTACTGGTGGTGAGAAACACGGTGACCTAATCGCATTGGCCATAGCAGTTATATACTGTGTGATCACAGGCACCGGTTATCTGCAGGTAAATAAGACGGTGTTTAAGTGGGATTGGGCGGTATATGTAGATCAGGTTTTTAGCGGGTTTATTGTTGCCTATATAGCTTCCATGGAGAGAAATATATTGAAAAAAGCTGGTGTAGTGGATCAAAAGCAAGACACCCCCGGTTGAGACCGGGGGATTTTTTTGTCCGTATGCTTTCATATTTCAATTTTAAGGCAGTTTTTATACCGCTGGCTTTATTTTTTTTTATGAAAAAGCCCCTCTTTTTAAAAAAGCTAATAAACCTGTGCCCAACCATTGCCTAAAGAAATAATAATCCAACCCAAAATACACTAAATAAATGTTTGGGAAAGCCTTCAAGATCTTTTATTTCATAGGGTTTTCTAAAATCACAGTAAACCACAAGAAGTATAAATTTAGAATGGGGTTCTAGAGGCCGTGGGTTCAAGTCCCACCACTCAGACCAGATACTGAAAAAAGACCAGTCTTGGGAGTTTTTTACATGGTAAAAAGTAAAGCGGTCTGAAGGAGTACATATTATAGATGTTGTAACAACCTGATTGATTAAAGATGATTTGACCGCTTTAACATTAATAACATTAATAAAATGTTTACCTTGATATCGCAAAAGTATATAAATACCGCTTTACTTGCAATGTTTGTGTGATTATAAATGCGAATATTAGCGAGTAAAAGCGGTATTTTTGTCGTTTAATTTAAGTATATATATTTTTTAATTTGGCAGTTAAAAGTGGTTAAGACTTGAATTTTTTTGCATAAACGGTAAAATTAATAGTATAAAGTAAAATAAGAAGCAGATGGGATAATATGGTTAAAGGAGAAAATGTAAAGAAAGCAAAAAAGAGGTTAATGCTGGTAGTTATATTCTTCGCTTTATATCTTGTTGTGCTGGTTTACAGATCTGCAGGAAATTCCAGTACAATACGTGTGGTATATGGGAGTGTCAATAGTTCTTATAAAGCTAACGGTATAATATTAAGAAATGAAAGGGTGGTTTATGCTCCTAAAAGTGGTTATGTGATAAGAAAGGTGAACAACGACACACGAGTTCCAAAGGGTTATTTAATTGCACAAATTAGCACGAAGAATGTTGATGATAGTCTTTATAATCAATTGGAAGAGATTAATAATAGAATAAATATGGTTGATGATAAGAACGCTGAATCCTTTTCTTCTGATTTAAACAAAATAGAGGATGAAATATATAAGCAATTAGGAAGTATTAAATCTGATAGTAGAATGAATAAATTTGTTTCAGCTCGAAATGGGGCTAGCAAATTATCACTTTTGATTGAAAAGAAGAACATAATAGCTACCAATAATCCATTATCGACTTATAACCTAGAACAATTAATGCAAGAGAAAAAAAACATAGAAAATCTATTGGATAGCCTATACATAAATTTGAATTCACCCGAAGCAGGCATAATTTCTTATGATATTGATGGTTATGAAAACATCGGTTTTGAACAGGCTTTAAATATCCAATCTATGAACCATGAAAACGTTGCTGAAACTACAAAAAACAAAGATCCCAATATAGTAAATTCAGGAGAGCCAGTATTTAAAGTCATTGATAATTTTGAATGGTATATCGTTGCAAAAATAGATAATGATAAGATGAATTTGAAGGAAGGTGAGAAGGTAAAATTAAATATAGATGGTAACTTGTTGGATGCAGGTATTAAGACAATCAAGCATGGCGAAGAGGGTGATTATGTTATATTTCAATTATCTCAGCAATATGACAAATTTACTAAAGAAAGGTTTATTAGTTTTGAAATAATAAAGAATTCTGCTGAAGGATTATTGGTGCCAGCTGATGTTATAATGAATAAGGACGGGAAGCAATATGTTTATGTTTACAGTGTTGTTGGGATAAAGCAGGTTGAGGTTAATGTGGTATCATCAGATGGTAAAAATGCGGTAGTAGAGAATGTAGACAAATTAGATGGATTAAAAATGTATGATGTTTTGGTGACGGACAAGGAGTTTTTAACAAAACAATTAAGTATAGAGGATGACAGCAAATGAACATTAAGGATAATATATTAAAATTGTTAAATAAGGTTGATGATGTATGCAATGAGGTAGGTGTTAAATCAGAATCAATAAAGATAATTGCAGTTACGAAGAATGTGGGTATAGAAAAAATTATGCAGGCTGTTTCTTGTAATTTGCGTGATCTTGGTGAAAATAGAGTACAGGAGTTTTTAAATAAGTATCAAACACTAGACAATAAAGATGTTAAATGGCATTTAATAGGACATTTGCAGACGAATAAAGTTAAATACGTAGTTGGTCGTATATGTCTAATACAATCCGTAGATAGTATCAAGTTGGCAAATGAGATTAATAAAAAAGCCAAAGAACTTGGAGTCATTCAAGATATACTTATTGAGCTCAAAACCTCTTATGAGGAGACAAAGTTTGGTGTAGACGTAAATCATATTGATGAATTTCTTAATCAAGTAGCGGATTTAAAGAATATTAGAATTAAAGGATTGATGACTATAGCACCTAAGGTTAACTTTGAGGACGAGGCCAGGCCATATTTTGAAATAGCATATAATCAGTTTGAAAAGCTGAAAAACGTTAGACAGGATAACATGGAAATTCAATATCTGTCAATGGGTATGTCAGGTGATTTTAAAGCAGCAATCAAAGAAGGCTCGAATATGATACGTATAGGAACGGCAATTTTTGGAGAGAGAAAATAATAAGGAGTTGTATTACCAATAATGAATAATCTATTAAAAAATCTCATAGATTTTTTTGGATTTGATGGCCAAGATGGTGGAAAAGACGAAGATGCAGGAGAGCCAGTCGAAGACGAGTTTAAAAATTCTTCATATAATAGCAAAGTTGTTGATTTAAATAAACTTAACAGATCAAAGGTTGTAGTATATAATATAAATACCTTTAATGAAGTTACTAAGATATGTGACAATCTAAGACAGAAAAAGATTTCTTTGATAAACATGGGAAAATTATCCCATGAAGAAAGTAGGCGGGTACTTGATTTCGTGAGTGGTGCATGTTATTCTTTAGATGGTAATATACAGAAGATAGATACAAATATATTCATTGTATGTCCACACAATATTGAAATAATAGGTGCCTTAGATACTGAGGATGAAATTTAACAGACAGGTGGTGTTCTTTTGATTCAACAAACCTTGATATTAACTTTTAATATTTTTTTAAATATATTAAATATATTAATATTTATTCGTGTCTTTCTATCCTATATTAGGATCGATTACTACAACCCTATCATACGATTGGTATACGAATTAACAGAGCCTATACTGAGTCCATTTAGGCGGCTATTAATGAACTCAAGTATCTCTAAGGCATTTTTTGTAGATTTTTCGCCGATGATTGCATTGTTATTTATTGATTGTATTGTACGTCCTTTGATTATCAATTTGATTTATATTATTTTTTGACAGGAGAATTGGCATGAACATATCTTATCAGAAAATGGCCGATGATTATATAAAATGGGTAAATAAGCATCAAAAGCCTAAATTTACTAATTTTTTGGACCCAATCGTTAGAGAAGAAATCGAGTATGAGTTAAAAAAATATGAGGAAATAAGTTATAAAGAAGATGGCGGTTATGAAAATGCTGAAAGGAAGGTCGTAGCAATATTTCCTGCTGAGATAAAATTTGATCTACAGTTTCCTATCACTGCTGTTGCAATAACGACTAAAGGAGAACAACAGCTTACTCACAGAGACTATTTAGGTGCTATACTTGGACTTGGACTGGCAAGAGATAAGATAGGAGACATTATAGTAGTTGAGTCAAAGGCCCAGATAATAGTCATGGAGGATATAAAAGACTATATTATAAACAATATAAGTAGAGTTGGTAATCTTTCAGTGACAGCTAAAGAAATAAGTATAAACGAAATAATTCTGCCAGAAGAAAAATATAAGGATATATTTGCAACTGTAAGTTCTCTTAGGCTTGATAGCATAGCCAGTGCCGCCTTTAATATTTCAAGAAGCAAAATGGCTGAATTGATCAGAATAGGAAGGGCAAAGGTAAACTGGAAAATTGTTGATGATGTATCTTATAGTATAAATGTAGGCGATATGATATCCATCCAGGGACGAGGCAGGGCAAGAGTAGACAGTATTGATGGTAAGACCGCTAAGGGTAGGATCAAGATACATATAAAAAGATTTATTTAAATACGAGGTGCGAAAAATTATGTTATCTCCAGTAGATATACAAAATAAAAAATTTAAAAGAACATTCAGAGGTTATAGTGATGAAGAAGTCGATAAGTTTCTTGATGAAATAATTGAAGATTATGAAAGGCTATATAGAGAAAACATGGAACTTAAAGACAAAATAACCAGCTTAAATGATAAACTGAATGATTATAAAAATCTTGAAGATACTTTAAAAAACATACTCATTACAGCGCAACAAACAAGTGACGAAATAAAAAGTAACGCTCGGGTTAAAGCCGAGATGATAATTAAAGAGGCGGAGGAACGAGCGGATAGAATTATTGAAGACAGCAATGCGAAAGCATATGAAATTAAGAAAGAGTACGAAAGGATTAAAAATGAAATGGAGGTATTTAAATCAAAAGTAAGATCAATGCTTGTATCGCAAATTGAAATGTTGGATAGTAATAAGCCTGAAGAAAATCAGGAATGATTTTATATTACTTGACATAGAGTTAATATTTACATATAATTTATAATAACTTAAATAAACATTAAATACGATGAGAGGGAAGAGTAGTTTATCCTGCTTTTTTAGAGAGATGGTGGAAGGTGCAAACCATTAAACAGGATATACGAAAATCACCCTGGAGTAGCAGGCTGAAATACTGCAGTAAGCCTTAGCCGGTTTTACCGTTATATTGTAATGAGTGTTTTCATGAATTTGAAAACATTAGGGTGGTACCACGGCCTTCCGTCCCTTCTAGGGGGCGGATTTTTTAAATATATAAATACTTGTATAAATACTTGCAGATTTACTGAGGAGGTTAATTATGGATTATAATGAAACTTTAAATCTACCAAAGACGTCGTTTCCAATGAAAGCAAATTTACCATCAAAGGAACCTGAGATATTGAAGTTCTGGGATGAGATAGATATTAATGCTCTTGTTTTGGATAAGAACAAAGATAAACCAAAATATATTTTGCATGATGGTCCACCATATGCAAATGGCGATCTTCATCTTGGGCACACGCTTAACAAAATTTTAAAAGATATAATCAATAAATATAAAAGTATGAGAGGCTATAATACCCCATATGTTCCCGGTTGGGATACACATGGTCTACCCATAGAGGCACAGGCAATAAAAAAATTAGGTATAAACAAAAACGAAATTAATCCTGTTGAGTTTCGTAAAATGTGCAGACAATATGCATTGGAACAAGTCGATATTCAAAGGGAGGAATTCAAGAGACTAGGCGTACGCGGTGACTGGGATCATCCTTACCTTACACTAAATCCTGAATTCGAAGCCAAACAAATAGAAATATTTGGCCAGATGGCTGAAAAGGGTTATATATATAAAGGATTAAAACCAGTATATTGGTGTACAACATGTGAAACAGCTCTTGCAGAGGCAGAAATAGAGTATAAGGATGAAACAGCAGACAGCATATATGTAAAGTTTGGGGTTACGGATGACAGGGGATTATTTAGAAAGTTAATAGATGATATAAGTAAGATATACTTTGTGATATGGACAACAACCACATGGACAATACCAGCAAACCTTGCCATTTCATTAAATCCTGAATTTGACTATAGCCTTGTAGCAGCCAATGGAGAGGTTTATGTAATGGCAACTGAACTGGTTAAAAGTGTGCTCCATGATTTGAATATATCAGAGTATAAGATTCTTGGCAGTTTTAAGGGGCAGGAAATGGAGGGAATAAAGACAAAGCATCCTCTCTATGATAGGGATTCAGTGATAATTGTTGGAGATCATGTAACCCTCGATACAGGCACTGGCTGTGTTCATACTGCACCCGGGCATGGTGAAGAAGATTTTATTGTGGGACAGAAATATGGACTTCCAGCATTCAATCCTGTGGATGAGAAGGGATTTTTCAAAGCTGAAGCAGGGAAGTATGCTGGTATGAAATATTACAATGCAAATCGCGAGATAGAAAAAGATTTGGCTGAAGCAGGAGCTCTTCTTGGCAAGAAAAAGATTTTACATTCTTACCCACATTGCTGGCGGTGCAAGAATCCAGTTATTTTTAGAGCTACTGAACAGTGGTTTGCTTCAGTTAAAGGATTCAGAGAAGAGGCATTAAAAGCAATAAAAGAGGTTGAATGGGTTCCCGAATGGGGTGAAGAGAGGATAACCAATATGGTTAAAGATAGGGAAGACTGGTGTATTTCAAGACAGCGCCTCTGGGGTGTGCCTATACCGATTTTTTACTGTCAGGAGTGTGGTGAAGCATTAATAGATAAGGAAACTATTGCTAAAATATCTGACATTTTTAGAGAAAAGGGTTCTGATGCCTGGTTTGAAATGTCACCTGAAGAATTATTACCTGAAGGTAAAAAATGCAGGTGTGGTTCTACGAATTTTAGAAAAGAAACAGATATAATGGATGTATGGTTTGATTCAGGGTCCACCCATGCAGCGGTATTAGAAACCCGGGATGATTTAAGATGGCCTGCCGATATGTATCTTGAAGGATCGGACCAACACAGGGGTTGGTTTCAATCGTCATTATTAACTTCAGTAGCTACCAGAGGAAAAGCGCCATACAGGTCTGTCCTGACCCATGGGTTTGTTGTGGATGGTGAAGGGAGAAAGATGTCAAAATCTCTCGGGAATGGAATAGATCCCGATGAAATTATAAAGAAGTATGGTGCTGAAATTTTACGCCTATGGGTTATTTCTTCTGATTATACATCGGATGTAAGAATATCTGATAAAATACTGGGTCAGCTTACAGAAGTATACAAGAAGATAAGAAATACTATTAGATTCATGCTGGGAAATCTCTATGACTTTGATCCTGATAAGGATATGGTAGGCTATCAAGATATGGAAGAAATCGATAAATGGGCTTTGCTGCGCCTCGAGAGGCTAAAAGATAGAATAAATGATGCATACGAAGGCTATCAATATCATCTTATATATCATTTATTTCACAATTTCTGTGTTGTGGATATGAGTAATCAGTATCTGGACATTATAAAAGATAGACTATATACTTTCAAAGCAAATTCTAAGGAAAGAAGATCAGCTCAAACTGCTTTATACATCATTTTAAATGATATGATAAAATTAATAGCACCCGTACTCAGCTTTACCACAGAGGAAGCATGGGGTTATATGCCTCATAGAAAAGACGAAAATTATGAGAGCGTACAACTTACAGATTGGCCTGAGAAAAATGAGGATTATATAGATATTGAATTGGAAGATAGATGGAATAAAATTATGGATATAAGGGGAGAAGTGACCAGGGCCCTTGAGATTGCGCGTAATAGTAAGATTATAGGACATTCTTTAAACGCAGAAGTCACCCTATACCCCTCAGATGATATTAAAGATACTGTCAATTATTTCTATAATAAGTTAGACACAATATTTATTGTTTCTAAGGTAAATGTATGTAATTATGAGGATGCAGGTGACGATATAACCTATGAGACAGAAAGCCTGAAAATTAAGGTTCAGCAGGCTCCTGGTCAAAAATGCAGCAGATGCTGGGTATATAGTGAGACTGTAGGGCAAGATCCTGAACATCCGGACCTCTGCCACAAATGTATAACTAATTTGTAAGGGTTCTATAGGCCCTTACTTTTTTTACGAGGTGATTGTTTTGATAGGCGTTATAGGTGCAATGGGTGAAGAAATAGAAATTTTACTAAGAAAGAGTAAAATTAAAAGAAAAACCGTAATAGCTGGAATGATGTTCATTGAATGTGCTATTGAAGATGTAAACTGTATACTGGTAGTATCAGGCATTGGTAAAGTAAATGCAGCTGTATGTACACAGATTTTAATTTCAAATTTCAGTGTAAGCAAAATAATAAATACTGGAGTTGCTGGTGCCATTGATAGCATGCTTGATATAGGCGATATAGTTATTTCAAGCGAACTTATAGAATACGATGTTGATGTTACAGTATTTGGGTATAAACGTGGCGTTATTCCAAGAATGAAGACGTCGATTTTTAAAGCTGAGCCACGCCTTATTGATTATGCCTTGACCGCTTGCAAAAAAAATCAAGATATTAATAGTTATGTGGGAAGGATTATTTCAGGGGACAAATTTGTAGCAAACAAAGATGAAGTAATAAGCTTAAAAAAAGAGTTTAATGGTCTTGCAGTAGAGATGGAGGGTGCAGCTATAGCCCATACGTGTTATTTAAATAAAGTACCATTTGTTATAATTAGAGCAATTTCTGATAGAGCTGATGGGAAAGCAAATATAAGTTATAATCAATTTGTACACTCCTCTGCCAAGACTGCTAGTAACATAATATTGGATATGATAGGAAACTTGTAAAGAAGCTCATAAATTTTATAAGAGTGTGCAAAATATATAATAAGTTTCTTATATAGGAGCCATAACAAATGCAGTATAATAACAATGAGGAAGAACTATTAAGAAAGCTAAATGATGTTTCTATTATGTTAGAGAGGACAAATATTAATGAATATGTACAATTACTTCAAAGACCCGGAAAGATGCTGTTGATCAATTTTTCGAGTGGTCTGGTTAGGGGATTGGGGATGGCTATCGGTTTTACAATTCTTGGAGCTATCGTTTTAATAATATTACAGAGGATTGTAATGTTAAATATCCCGCTGATTGGTAATTTTGTAGCAGATGTTATAAAAGTTGTAGAGATGCAGCTTTAGGAGGACCTATATGGACAATAACAAATTGAACCATTATAAACAAAGGCTTTTAAAACTAAAGTCGGATTATGAGCAACTTGAACACAATATAATTGATAACAGCAATCTGAATATATCTGAACGTGAAGAATATGAGGAACTATCATTCTATGACAATCATCCTGCTGATCTTGGAGAGGAAACATATTTAAGAGAACTTAATTATTCAAGATTAGATAGTGTTAAAAACATCTTAAATTCAATCAATGATGCTTTAAAGCGGATTGATGAAAACAGTTTTGGATTTTGCAAGACATGTGGAAGGGTAATAGAGGAAGAAAGATTAGAGATTATGCCTTATGCAGCATACTGTATAAAGTGTGAAAAAAAGCATGAACAACTATCTGCAGAGAATACGAACTTTAGACCAATAGAAGAAAAAAATTTCCCTAATTCTTTTGGAGACACAAATATGGATTATAAGGACGAAAACGTAGAATTTGATGGAGAAGATAGCTATCAATCACTTGAAAGGTTCAATAAAACGAACGATCCTAGCTATCAAACAGGAGACCAAATTAATATAGGGGATGAAGTTCAGTCAGGCACTGTAGAGGCCACTGATAACATTTCCAATGCTTATTATAAAGAGATTTTAGAAAATGAAAGAGATAATAAAGAAGGATAGTATAAAATTTTATCGGGTCATTTAGCCAGTATTTTATAGAGCATTTTGTCTGGCATGTCGGGGCGCACAAGCTTTTTGCTTTATCTCTTCTGCAATAGCAAATAAGAGTGGGGTGGTTTGTTCAAGGCTAAGACTCTAAAAATTATAGATAAAAATTCATGAATAGTAGGGGCTACGGGTGGAAGCATGCCCCGTTTTTTCTTTCATAAGGCAAGCTTTTTTAAATTCATGCATACAAAATGAAGCATGAAGTAATGTCTGACTTTCCTCAAGCCTTGTAGATTGGTATAGCGCACCATGTTTTTCTTTTGCATCTGCAAAGATACGTTCAATGGTCTGGCAGCGCATTTTATATAGTTCTCTGCCCCATGGGGTGTGTCTTATGTCTTCTGCTATCTCCACATATTATTCCCAGATATGACGGGTTATTACTTTTGTATTATTTTTGCTCTGGGTACATTGCATTAGCACGTGGCATTCATGGCATATATGTGGATTACTTTTATATTCTTGGTATCCTGCTCGGTTGGTAGTGCTATATTTTAGCATTTGGTCGTTGGGGTATATATAGCAATCATAATATTCATCGTAAACATAATCTCGTTTTTTAAAGTAGCCTTTTTTGGTCATTGGTCTTTTGTAGGGCATGATGAGTAGTTTTTCTTTGCTTTTCGTTTGGTATTTATTTCATTTAATAATTTCCTTTTATATTTTATGGCTCGTTGTTCAGCCATTTTCTTGATATATTTATTTTTATTGGCACTGGCTT
Source organism: Calorimonas adulescens (assembly GCF_008274215.1). Lineage (NCBI taxonomy): Bacteria > Bacillati > Bacillota > Clostridia > Thermoanaerobacterales > Thermoanaerobacteraceae > Calorimonas > Calorimonas adulescens. Next base: position 92,692 of record NZ_VTPS01000009.1, read on the forward strand.
TTATGTGTGTGGCATCAATAAATATGGTATCTGTCCTGACAAATTCGCACTCCATGGCTTCCATTAATACCTTTATAAACATATATTATCAGAAAGGCTTTCAAGAGGTCCCATATCATGGAGCAAAGAAGGCGCACATAAAATGGCTAAGCTAAGAGCAATAAAAGCAGACGGAGCCTCATTAAGAGATGCAATAATAAAACAGCAGTATGAAGATTTAAAACCTGTTGAATTACCAAAGGAGACTATAAACAGAACCAAACAAAAGATTAAAAAGATATACTCAAAATTCAGCACCATAGACAATCTACCTATTCTGCTAAATAAAAAGACATTCACCAGTATGGCTATACGGTCCATATTGCATGAGTGTGCAATATAGAGGAGCGAGATATCTTTCTACAAAAAGTGAACTTAATATTTTAAATAGCATGAACTTTATATTTTATGATGTTTTACCTTACAGTGTGATGGTGAGGTTTTTAAAAACCTAAAAATACTTGACACGGACCATAAAAATCATGATGTTGACAGGTGATAAATAATCTGCTAAAATTACATTTGTGTAGGGGAGTAGCTCAATTGGTAGAGTAGCGGTCTCCAAAACCGTTGGTTGCGGGTTCGATTCCTGCCTCCCCTGCCAAAAGTGAGGCAAATGCCTCTTTTTTTATTATTATATGGGAGGTAAATTCATGTACTTTGTGATTGCTATAATTATCATACTAATTGATCAATTATCAAAACATTATATGGTCACCTATTTATCTAACGGAAATTCATGTCATATATTGGGTACAATACTGGAATTTACTCTTGTAAAAAATAAAGGGGCGGCATTTGGCATACTTCAGAATCAGACACTTTTTTTTATTATTATTACATTAATGGTTACTATTGCTCTGGTGTATCTCTTGATTAACGTACCCGGTCAGTTTTATGCAAAACTTGCACTTTCGTTTATATTAGGAGGAGCGGTGGGTAATCTAATTGACAGGGTAAGATTAGGTTATGTTATTGATTTTATCCACATTATTTATTGGCCTGTATTCAATGTTGCTGATATGTTCATCGTTACTGGTTCAATATTGCTGGCAGTATTTATTTTTTTAAGTGATAAAAAATAAGGTGATGATATGATTATCCAATCAGATCTCAATGATATAAGGGTAGATCAATTTTTGGCACTTAAGACGAATTTTAGTCGGACATATATACAAAAATTAATCAAAGAAAAACTTGTAAGAATAAATGATAAAGTTATAAAAGCAAGTGAAAAGGTTAAATCAGGCGATAATATAAGTATAGATATACCACCGGTTGAAGAACTAAAATTGGTGGCAGAAGATATACCAATAGATATAATCTATGAAGACGATGATTTAATTGTGGTTAATAAACCTAAGAATATGGTTGTACATCCTGCACCTGGGAACTATAGTGGTACATTGGTTAATGCTTTACTTTATAAGACAAAAAACTTATCCACTGTAAATGGTGTTGTTAGGCCGGGCATAGTACATAGACTTGATAAGGATACCACAGGTCTTATTATAGTTGCAAAGAATGATATTTCACATAAAGGGTTGGCAGAACAGCTTAAAAATCATTTGGTCAATAAAACTTATTTAGCTCTAGTAGACGGTGTAGTTAAAGATGATATGGGTACAATACATACTATGATAGGTCGAAATCCAAAAGAACGAAAGAAAATGGCAGTTGTTGAAAATGGTAAAGAGGCAGTGACCACTTATAATGTCATTGAAAGACTAAATGGGTATACCTTTTTAAAGTTAAATATAAAGACGGGAAGAACTCATCAGATAAGGGTTCATTTGGCTTATATTGGCCATCCTATTGTTGGTGATAAACTTTATGGAAAGAAAAAAAATGAATTTGGTATTAATGGCCAACTTCTTCATGCACATAAAATTGGATTTATTCATCCTGCATATGGGAGATATATGGAATTTAGTGCCCCATTGCCGGAACATTTCACGGATGTATTAAAGAAACTGGGTTCAAAGAAACTCAGCGACTTTGATAAATAGCTTAAAATTCATATAGAATTTTGATTGTTTTTATGTTATTATGATAATGTAAATTTTGTAAGGGGGATGAAATTATATGATAATTGGTATACCAAAAGAGATTAAAGCAGAAGAGAACAGGGTAGCTATAACCCCAGCAGGTGTGAAAGCATTTACAAACGCAGGTCATAGAGTATTTATAGAAAAGTCGGCCGGGGCTGGAAGTGGTTTCACCGATGAAGAGTATGCAAAAGCTGGTGCTGAAATTCTTGATACTCCGAAGGAAGTTTTTGATAAGGCTGAAATGATAATTAAAGTAAAAGAACCACAACCCGCTGAATATGATTATTTTCATGAAGGGCAGGTATTATTCACCTATCTCCATCTTGCACCAGACCCAGAGCAAACAAGAGCTTTACTTGAGAAAAACATAGTTGGAATTGCTTACGAGACGGTACAACTGGATAATGGTGCGTTACCTCTCCTATCACCCATGAGTGAAATTGCAGGCAGAATGTCTGTACAGGTTGGTGCATGGCTACTTGAAAAAGTGAATGGTGGTCGTGGAATTTTACTCAGCGGCGTACCAGGAGTAGAGCAAGGCAATGTAACAATCATAGGTGGCGGAAATGTCGGCACAAATGCGGCTAAAATAGCTGTAGGTATGGGTGCGAAGGTAACTGTGCTTGATATTAATACATCAAGACTTGCATATTTAGATGATATATTTGGAGGAAGAATTACTACACTTGTTTCCAATGAATATAATATTGAAGAGGCAGTCAAAGATGCTGACCTTGTTATAGGAGCAGTATTGATACCAGGAAGTAAAGCACCAAAACTGGTCAAAGAATATATGGTTAAAGAAATGAAACCTGGTTCTGTTATAGTGGATGTTGCCATAGATCAGGGTGGGTCGGTAGAGACGATAGATAGGATTACAACTCATGCCAATCCATACTTTATAAAATATAATGTAGTTCATTACTCTGTGGCTAATATGCCAGGTGCTGTGCCGCGTACATCAACCCTTGCCCTTACCAACGCTACGTTAAAATATGCCCTTGAATTAGCCAATAAAGGTTATGAAACGGCATTGAAAGACAATATGGCATTGATGAGGGGATTAAACGTATATTTTGGGAAAGTAACATATAAAGGAGTGGCAGATTCTCTTGGGTATGAATATGTTGATCCTAAAACTTTATTTTAGCTAAAAATGCTTAAAATTAAAGCACGTATTGTATAAACATCCTCCTTTCTGGTTAATCTAACCTCAGAAGGAGGGTATTTTTATGAAAAAGCATTATGCAATATTGATGCTTATTGCTGTGTTACTTTTTAGCAACTTCAACAGTGTATTTGCTTTTGATGATCAAAATCTATCAGGAAGCATACCTTTTGACGTTAATGCTAAGTCAGCAATTTTAATGGATTCTGACACGGGAACAGTCTTATATGAAAAGAATATACATGAACGCCTTGCTCCTGCTAGTGTTACAAAGATAATGACCTTATATCTTATAATGGAGGCTATTGATTCAGGTAAGATTAAGTTAGATGATATGGTAAGAGTAAGTGAATATGCCAGTAGTATGGGTGGCTCTCAGGTTTATCTGGCACCGGGGGAAGAGATGTCAGTAGAAGATTTGATAAAGGCAATAACAATAGCTTCAGCGAATGATGCTGCAGTTGCACTGGCAGAATATATTGCAGGCAGTGAGCAACTATTTGTAGAAATGATGAATGATGCGGTCAGCAAATGGGGACTTAAGGATACACACTTTGTTAATGTGACAGGCTTACCAACGGATAACCATTATACTTCTGTTTATGATACTGCTATAATCTCTATGAAATTGATTAATGAACATCCATCAATATTAAAGTATACATCAATTTGGATGGATACCTTAAGAGAAGGGAAATTTGGTTTAGCAAACACAAACAAGTTAATAAGGACATATGGAGCTGATGGACTAAAAACCGGTTCGACAGAAGAAGCAAAATATTGCTTATCTGCAACAAAAAAAGTTGGTAATACTCGTTTAATTGCAGTATTATTTGGTGCACCAGATTCTAAAACAAGATTTGGTGAAACAATTAAGCTCTTAGATTATGGTTTTGCCAATTATGAAACATATAACCTTTTTAAAAAGGGTGACCTAGTTGGAAAGATAAATGTGGAAAAGGGAAGTATCAACATTTATGAGATTAGGATACCAAAGGATATTTCAATTCTTATTAAAAAAGGTGAAGGTGGTAATATTGTAAGTAGTGTTGAACTGGTAGATAAAATAGTAGCTCCTGCCAAGGTAGGCTATGAAATTGGCAAAATTATAATCAAAAATAAGGGAGAAGTAATTCAAGAAATTCCATTAACAACAGAAGTTGATATACAGAAGGCTACGTTTTCTAATATTATTAAAAAGATATATAAGTGCTGGCTGACTTTTTGAGAGGTGTATACCTCTTTTTTTTAAAACACAAGAAGGAAAATTTTGTTAAATATAGAATATTATAAGAGGAGGCGATAGCATGGACTTTAAAATTGAAAAAGAGAAGAATTTTTTAATAGTAAGCCTAAATGGAGAAATAGATCATCATAATTCGGAAATTATAAAGGAGAGGATTGATGAAGCTATCATTAAACAACACACTAAGAATTTGATACTTGATTTTAAAAATGTCGATTTTATGGACAGTTCTGGGATAGGATTAATATTAGGTCGATACAAAAAAATTAAGGCTATTGATGGGCATGTTTATGTTGTAGATAATAGTCATATCAAAAGGGTCTTAGAGATGTCTGGTATTTATAAAATAATTAGGACCTTTGATAGCCTGAAAAAAGCCAAAGAATATGCCGGGAGGTAGTTAAAATGAACAATAGGATGCATCTTGAGTTTCCAAGTTATTCTCAGAATGAATCATTTGCAAGAATGGTTATATCTGCATTTGTGACACCAATGGACCCAACCTTAGAGGAACTTTCTGATATCAAAACGGCAGTGTCAGAAGCTGTAACAAATGCCATAATACATGGATATGAGAACGAAATAGGAATTATCTATATGGATGCAGAAATCAATGACAATAAGTTGACTGTCGTTATCAAAGATAAGGGTAAAGGAATAGAAGACGTTAAGATGGCAAGGCAACCCCTTTATACATCAAGGCCTGATTTAGACAGGTCTGGAATGGGGTTTACTATTATGGAAAGTTTCATGGACAATCTGGACGTTATTTCAAAGATAGGAGAAGGTACAACTGTTATAATGACAAAATTGATAAGTACCAAAAAATAATTGGTGATAAAAATGGAGAATAACAATTTAGAACTTATTAAAAGAGCCCAAAGCAACGATAAAACAGCACAAGAACAACTAATTAAAAATAATATTGGTCTCGTAAAGGGTATAGTAAAAAGATTTCTGGGTAGAGGGTATGAGGAGGAAGATTTGTTCCAGATTGGGTGTACAGGACTTTTAAAAGCAATAAAGCGTTTTGATGTGAGTTATGGAGTAAAGTTTTCTACTTATGCAGTTCCTATGATTATAGGTGAAATTAAAAGATTTTTAAGAGATGACAATATAATAAAAGTGGGTCGCTCGACAAAAGAAAAATATTTAAAGGTAAAATATGCAAGCGAAGAGTTAACATACATGTTGGGAAGAGAACCAACGGTTAATGAACTGGCCGAACATTTGAACATGAAGTTAGAGGAACTGGTTCTGGTTTTAAACAGTGAAAATCAACCATTGTCATTGAATGAGTCATTTAATCAAGAGAATGATGAAGATACGCTGCTGGATAAAATCAGTGATAATTACAATGAAACAGATATTATTAATAGTTTAGCTTTAAAAGAAGCTATAAATAAATTGGAAGCACGTGAAAGGCAGATTATTATATTAAGATATTTTAAAGACATGACACAGTCTCAGGTCTCACAAATAATGGGTATATCACAGGTGCAGGTTTCAAGGATTGAAAAAAGTGTCTTAAATAAAATTAAAAATGAATTAAATTACGTTTGATGATACATAATAACATTGGACAGGTGATGCATATGAAAGTAGTTAAATTTAATTTGTACAGATTTATTGCATTGGCTGTAACAATGTTAATTTTTTTAGGTTTGTATCTATATATAAATAATGTAAATTCGAAAATACCTGAAGATGCATTGTTTGTTTATAAAAAAGCTCAAACAATAATCAAGGAGGTTACAATATGGCTATTGTTAAAGTATTAAATTTGGTGGGCGAATCAAAGCAAAGTTGGGATGATGCAATTAAAAATGCTGTAAAAGAGGCGTCAAAAACTGTAGGTAATATTTCAGGAATCGAGGTTACAAACCAAACTGCAAATGTTAAAGATGGCAATATTGTTGAATATAAGGCAAATGTTCAAGTTGCTTTCAAAGTCGACGATAATGATCAAATGAGCATCTAAACAATGCTCATTTGATCGAAAAGGATGATACTACCGTGCTTAGGAATAATGATATAGGCTTAAAAAAAGATTATCAAAAAATAGTAAAGAGATCCGTACCAAGACCAACTATTTTAAGAAACTGCATACTGGCCTTTATATTTGGTGGATTAATTTGTGACATTGGACAAATTTTTTTAAATTACTTTGAGTCCCTTGGTATGGACCCTCTCCAGGCTGGAACGTCTACATCAATAGTAATGGTATTTATTGGTGCGTTCTTAACAGGGATAGGCATATACGATTTGATCGGTAAATATGCAGGGGCAGGTTCTGTTGTGCCGATTACTGGTTTTGCTAATTCAATAGTGGCACCAGCAATGGAATTTAAAAGAGAGGGATATGTATTTGGTGTTGGTGCTAAAATGTTTACTATAGCTGGGCCTGTAATTGTATATGGGGTTGCTTCCTCAATTGTAATAGGGATTATATACTATTTATTAGAGCTTTAGGAGTGTAGACAATGACAAAAAGAATAGGTAAGCAGACAGTAAAATTACAAAATCCGCCTTCGATTTTATCGTTTGCTTCTATTGTAGGACCAAAAGAGGGACAGGGACCATTAGGTGTGTATTTTGATCAGGTGCTTGAGGATGATATGTTTGGCGAAAAATCATGGGAAAAAGCAGAGTGTAAGATGCTACAGGAAACTATAAAATTAGCGATAAAAAAGGCAAATCTTACTGTTGATGATATAAACTATGTACTGGCAGGTGATTTATTAAATCAAATAATATCCTCCAGCTTTATGGCAAGAGAGATTCAGATTCCATATATAGGATTATTTGGCGCTTGTTCTACAATGGCCGAATCTTTAAGCCTTGCGGCAATGCTTGTTGATGGCGGCTTTGCCGATTATGTTGTAGCGGCTACATCGAGCCACTTTTCTTCAGCAGAAAGACAATACAGATTCCCGTTGGAACTTGGAACTCAAAGACCTTTAACATCCACATGGACTGTAACGGGAGCTGGCGCAACAATTTTAGGAGATACCTCGAAAGGGAATGGTCCATATATTACTTATGTAACTAATGGAAGAGTGGTTGACCTTGGTATAAAAGACCAGTTTAATATGGGTGCAGCAATGGCACCTGCTGCAGCTGATACCATAAAAGCACACTTTGACGATACTGGTTTCAAACAAAGTGACTATGATTTGATAATTTCTGGCGATCTTGGCAAGATAGGTGTGGACCTTACATTAAAACTTTTAGAAAAAGTAAATTTGGACATTAGTGATAGATTTACAGATAGTGGTTTGAAAATTTTTGATACAGAAAAACAGGATACTCATGCAGGTGCCAGTGGATGTGGTTGTTCAGCGGCTGTGCTAAATGGGTATTTAATAAAAGAGATTCTAAAGGGTAAATATAATAGGGTATTGTTTATGTCTACCGGTGCTCTATTATCTCCAACAAGTACGTTACAAGGTGAATCCATACCAGGAATCGCTCACGCTGTGACAATTCAGAGAACACTGGATTAACGGAGGAGACATTATGGAGTATTTACTTGCTTTTATTATTGGCGGGATTGCATGTGTAATAGCTCAGATATTGATGGATACAACCAAATTAACATCAGGTAGAATACTGGTTATATATGTAACCGCCGGCGCTATATTAAGCGCGCTGGGCATATATCAAAAAATTGTTGACATAGGTGGTGCCGGTGCTACAATTCCACTAACCGGATTTGGGCACAGTTTAGCGCAGGGTGCTATAAAAGCAGTGAAGAAAGATGGCCTACTTGGCGCTTTTACGGGAGGCCTTACTGCAACATCGGGTGGCATTGGGGCCGCCATCATCTTTGGATATTTAATGTCAGTAATATTTAATCCAAAAACTAAAAAATGACCTTAAGAGGGGTTAATGAAAAATGAATGATATGCAAGATAGCTCAATTAATGAAGTTAACACTGAAGAAAATCCGGTTAGCAATAATATAAATCAATTTGGGGTTTCTAATCTCCCAAATTTTCAAAGCGATATTTACTGTTTGTCTATTATAGGACAAATAGAAGGTCATCTTATTCTACCTCCGCAAAATAAGACTACAAAGTATGAACACATAATACCACAACTTATTGGGATAGATGAAAATCCAAATATTAAGGGATTGCTTGTTGTGTTAAATACTGTAGGAGGAGACGTTGAAGCGGGTCTTGCGATTGCAGAAATAATATCATCACTTTCTAAACCTACAGTATCTATCGTTGTGGGTGGTGGACATAGCATTGGTGTACCGCTCGCAGTTTCTACAGACTATTCCTTTATCGTTCCAAGCGCCTCCATGACAATTCATCCAATCAGGATGAATGGTTTGATTATAGGGGTTCCACAAACTTTTGAGTATTTCAATAAGATGCAGGACAGGGTAGTGGATTTCATCGTGAGGAATTCAGGAATAACACGTGAAAAATTTTTAAATTTAATGCTTAAAACCGGTGAATTAGCTACAGATGTTGGTACAATATTAATAGGCAAAGAAGCTGTAGAATGTAAACTTATAGATGAAGTAGGCGGAATAGATAATGCTCTTAAAAAGCTAAGAGAACTGATAAACTTTGCATCAACTGTATCGAGGTGAAAATTATGTATTATACCATTGTTCCGCTAGATATTTTATATTTGGATATATATAAACAAAGGAAATTTTGTGAGATTTGGAAAAACAATGTCATATTTAAACTTGAAGAAATTAATGATGAAGAATATAGAATTTTTGATATTTTTTCTTTAAACCCAAGTGATTACTTAAATCCATATTTTTCGCCAGGCACTGTTATAAAAAAGAAAGATTTAATAAATTTATGAGGTGGAACTTAATATTTTTTTATTATATAATAAATGTGTTGCAAGACACATTTATTATTTTGGAGGAGAGTGAGATATAATTTGAAGGATAAATATAACAAAACAGCAATCCTCCTTGTACACCTACTGCTATTAATTTTATTTATTTTTATCTTCATAAGCATATTAAGCTTTGATACAGGTCTAATGGGAGAATTTTTCAGAAAAACATTTAAATATCTTTTTGGAATAGGAGATATAGGGTTTTCTGTCCTTTTAATTCTCATAGGTGTTTATAATATATATACATATAAAAGTTTAAATTTACATCAATATAAGTTATATTTGTTGGTGGTTATATATATAGATCTATTATTATTAGCTAATATCTATAATATTCCTTATCAAGTATCATTTAATAGATATATTAAAAATTGTATCTCTCCCCCAAACTTAAACAGAAGTGGAGGCATAGTAGGTAGTTTTTTGAGTTATATATTGTTATCTTTATTTGGGAATACAGGTAGCTATGTAGTGTTAATATTAAGCCTAATGATCAGTATAACTCTAACAGTCGATAGGAAATATATAAAGGAATATTTTAATAATGTTGTTATAAAAAAAGGCAAAGCAACAAAAGAGGTTCCGTCTACCTCTGAGACTCATGATCTCAAAGAAAAAGTTTATTCAGATGAAAAAAGCAGATCACCTGTATCTGATGAGGAAACAAGGATCAAGATTATAGATTTTTTGGATCAAAGCAAAGATCACACTCCAGAAATTAAAGATAATAACTCTAAAATAGTAAATTCAGTATTTGATTATGATACTCCGGATATAAATCTTTTGAGAAGCCCTGGGAAAAAATCAAAAGATTTAAGACAGGATTATATAGAGAATGCGCGGGTACTTGAACAAACTTTACTAAATTTCGGTATAGAAGCAAAGGTAATGCAAATAAATCATGGACCTGCGGTAACAAGGTATGAATTGCAATTGAGTCCTGGTGTTAAAGTTAGCAAAGTACTTAGTCTGCAAGATGATATTGCTCTTGCTATGGCTACGCAAGGTATAAGAATAGAGGCACCTATACCTGGTAAATCAGCAGTTGGTATTGAAGTCCCTAATAAAAATATCAATCCAGTGTATATCAAAGAGGTATTATCAAGTAAAGAGTTTCAAAACAGCACTTCAAATTTATCATTTGCCTTAGGCAAGGATATAACGGGTAATAATGTAATTGGAGATTTATCATCTATGCCGCATCTTTTAATCGCAGGTGCTACAGGTTCAGGGAAAAGCGTTTGTTTGAATACGATTATTATAAGCTTGCTGTACAAATCATCACCCAATCAGGTGAGACTTATATTAATCGATCCCAAGGTTGTTGAGCTGGGCATATACAATGGTATACCCCATCTTTTGATACCTGTTGTTACGGATCCTGTGAAAGCTGCACAGGCTTTAAACTGGGCTGTTCAAGAGATGATTAACAGATATAAGGTATTTGCAGAAAATAACGTACGTGATATAGATGGATATAACAAACTTTATGCAAATGAACCTGATAAATATATGCCTAAGATAGCAATAATTATCGATGAATTATCTGATCTTATGATGGTATCACCTGCAGAGGTAGAGGATTATATATGCAGATTGGCCCAGATGGCCCGTGCTGCAGGTATACATTTGATAATAGCTACACAAAGGCCTTCAGTTAATGTAATAACAGGAATAATTAAAGCAAACATACCATCAAGAATTTCTTTTGCTGTTTCGTCACATATTGACTCTAGAACCATACTTGATATTGCAGGGGCAGAAAAATTGTTAGGTAAAGGTGATATGCTCTATATGCCTATAGGTGTAAATAAACCAATAAGGGTACAGGGTGCTTTTATTACTGAAGAGGAGGTACAATCTGTTGTGAATTATTTAAAAGAAAGATATCCTGCAAATTATGATAAAAACGTAGAAGATGAAATTGAGGAAGATAGACAAAAGGATAAAAGAGAAAAAGATTACGATGAATTGCTCCCAAAAGCTGTAGAAATAATTATCGAAAGCAATCAAGCGTCTGCTTCTCTATTGCAAAGAAGATTAAGAATAGGATATAATAGAGCAGCAAGAATAATAGAACAAATGGAGGAATTGGGGTTTGTTAGCAAATATGATAATGGCAAACCGCGTGAGGTCCTTATAACCAGAGAACAATGGCAGAAATTTTTTAATTCCGAGGGGAGAGGTTAATTATTGGAACAAAAAATATGCGTTATATCACTGGGGTGTTCAAAAAATCTTGTTGAATCAGAACATATAATTTATGCGGCTCAAAAGCTTGGTTATACACTAACAGGTGATATAAACAACGCAGATATAGCTATTATTAACACATGTGGCTTTATTTCTGATGCTACATCGGAATCAATACAATATATTATCAACACTGGAAGGCTCAAGGAGAATGGTAAATTAAAATACCTATTAGTAACTGGTTGTATGGTTGAAAGGTACAGAGATGAATTATTACACGAAATGCCGGAAATAGACGCAATTGTGTCAAGCTCGAATCCTGAAGATATAATTAGAGCTATTGAATCTATTGGCGATTCAAAAAGACTGTGTTGTATAAAAGATAATATAAATATAGAAGAGTATCCAAGGATACTGTCAACACCATCTTATATGGCTTATATTAAGATTTCGGAAGGATGCAATAATAATTGCAGTTTTTGTACCATACCAGCCATCAAGGGCAAATATAGAAGTAGAACCATTGAAAATATAGTGAAAGAGGTGCGGCATCTGTCAAGAAGAGGGGTCAAAGAAATTATTTTGGTGGCACAAGATACCTCCAGATATGGAATAGATATATACCACAGGTATGCTATTACCGACCTTCTTGAGGCTCTTGGTGAAATTGATGGTATTAAGTGGATAAGGCTTATGTATTGTTATCCAGAAGCCATAACAGATAAACTTATAGAAACAATTAAAGACCAGCCCAAAGTATGTCATTATCTCGATATGCCCATTCAACATTGTAGCAACAGGATATTAAAAAGTATGCACCGTGATTCGTCTAAAAACAATTTAATTTCAATAATCAATAGGCTCAGGGAAAATATTCCAGATATTGTATTACGGACTACACTAATGGTTGGATATCCTGGTGAGAGCGACAGGGAGTTTAATGAGTTGTTAGATTTTATCAATGAAATGGAGTTTGACAACGTAGGTACTTTTGCATATTCAAGAGAAGAGGGCACGGAAGCATTTGATTTACCGGATCAGATTAAGCAACAGATTAAAATTCAGAGGAAGCAAAAGGTTATGATAACTCAGAGAGATATTTCCTATAGTAGAAATCAAAATAGAATCAATAATGTTTACGAGGTATTGATTGAAAAAAAGATATCTAATGGTAAATACATGGGAAGGTACTTTGGCCAGGCCCCTGAGGTAGATGGCATATTTTATGTAAACAGTAAAGTCAATTTAACTCCAGGGCAATTTGTAAAAGCAATAACAAGGAGAGCCTATGTTTATGATTTGGAAGGGGAATATTATGAAGAGGATGGGACTAGCTAATAAGTTGACATTAATAAGGATACTGTTGGTGCCGATTATAATTATATTTATGCTGTCAGGCTCGAAAAATGGATATGTCATCTCGGCGGTACTGTTTATAATTGCAGCCATTACTGATGAGCTAGATGGATATATAGCCAGAACAAGAAATGAAATAACAAAATTTGGTAAACTAATTGACCCAATAGCTGACAAACTTTTAATTACAGCTACACTTATAATGCTTGTAGAAATTGGAAGGTTACCAGCGTGGGTTGCTATTATAATCATAGGACGAGAATTTATAGTAACAGGGATCAGGATGATAGCGTTGACTGAGGGGATAATAATTTCAGCCAGCAATCTTGGGAAATTGAAAACTATCGCACAAATGATAGCTATCTGTTCTTTAATGCTGAACAATTATCCTTTCTACTTGATAAACATACCATTCAGTACAATTGCTATGTTTGTTGCACTTATTATCACTATAATATCAGGGATAGATTATATATATAAGTCAAGAAAATTAATATATAATATTTGACATAAAAGGAAGGATGAAAAATGAAAGGAGAAATAATATCAGTAGGTACCGAATTATTATTAGGTCAGATATGCAATACAGATGCCCAATTTATATCACAGGAGTCAGCAGAAATTGGAATAGATATATATTTTCACACTGCGGTAGGAGATAACAGATATAGATTACTTGATGTCCTTAAAATTGCATCGGAACGTTCAGATCTGATTATAACAACAGGGGGACTGGGCCCTACAGAAGATGACCTTACAAAGGAAACGATAGCACAGTTTCTTAATCTTCCTATGGTTGAGTATGAGCAAGCAAAGTCTCGTGTAATTGAACACTTCCATTCAAGAGAAATGCCATCAAGTAATAAAAAACAATGGCTTTTTCCTGAAGGAAGTAAATTAATACCAAATAGAAATGGTACAGCTTCTGGGTGTATAATAGAAAGAGACTCAAAAATATTTATTGTGCTACCTGGTCCACCAAATGAATTACAGCCAATGTTTAAGGAGACGGTCGAACCATATCTTCTCTCGAAAAAAGACAAATCAGGTGTAATCAAATCACGGGTATTAAAAATATTTGGGCTAAGTGAATCAAAGACAGAGGAAATGATAAAAGATCTGATTGAAAGACAGACTAATCCTACAATTGCACCACTAGTTGGGAAAGGTGAGGTTACATTAAGAATAACAGCAAAAGCATCTGATAATAATGAGGCATTAGAGATGATAGAGGAGACCGAAAAGATGATACGTGATCGGATAGGGGAATATATCTATGGGATAGATAATGATACCCTCCCACTGGCTGTAGGAACGATGCTTATAAATAAGAACATTACAATTTCGATTGCTGAATCTTGCACAGGTGGCAATATAACAAACCTTTTAACTGATGTTAGTGGAATTTCAAGGTCACTTATATTAAGCGAGGTAACATATTCTATTGATGCTAAAATAAAAGAGCTTGGGATCTGCCCTGATGTCATAGAACAATTCGGTGCTGTAAGTCATGAAACGGCCATGGCTATGGCTAAGGGCATAAGAAAAAAAGCTATGTCTGATATAGGGCTATCTGTAACTGGAATTGCTGGCCCTGATTCAGTTGAAGACAAACCTGTTGGTCTTTTCTATATTGGAATCAGTTCTCTATATGGTGATAAGACATATGAATTCAATTCAAAGGGAAACCGATTATGGATTAAAAATTTTGCTTCATTGGCTGCATTAAATGAACTGAGAAAATATTTAATTAAATATATGTGAGAGGAGGATTACCTGATATTTATTCAGGTAAATGAAATGATTGAAAAGGAAAAAGCTCTGGAAATGGCTATAGGGCAAATTGAAAAGCAATTTGGAAAGGGTTCAATAATGAAACTTGGGCAGAATCCATCCTTTATGAGCAGTGACGTAATACCAACGGGCTCTATATGTCTCGATGTTGCGTTAGGTGTTGGTGGCGTTCCTCGTGGGCGCGTGGTAGAGATCTATGGTCCCGAATCTTCTGGTAAAACAACCATAGCTCTACACATCATTGCAGAGGCACAAAAAATTGGTGGGATCGCTGCTTTTATTGATGCAGAGCACGCACTTGACCCAACTTATGCAAAAAATTTAGGAATTGATATTGATTCTCTTCTTGTTTCTCAACCAGATACCGGAGAAGAAGCTCTGGAAATTGCTGAGGCTCTTGTAAGAAGTGGTGCTGTGGATGTAATAGTAATTGACTCTGTGGCTGCGCTTGTACCCAAAGCTGAAATTGATGGTGAAATGGGTGATTCCCATGTAGGGTTACAGGCAAGGCTTATGTCTCAGGCATTAAGGAAATTAGCAGGGGCAATTAATAAATCAAAGGCTGTTGTTATATTTATAAATCAGCTAAGAGAAAAAGTGGGTATAATGTTTGGAAACCCTGAAACTACACCTGGTGGACGGGCTTTAAAATTTTATTCTAGCATAAGGATGGATGTACGGAAAATTGATAATATAAAACAGGGTAA
The DNA here is from genome assembly GCF_008274215.1 of Calorimonas adulescens. NCBI lineage: Bacteria > Bacillati > Bacillota > Clostridia > Thermoanaerobacterales > Thermoanaerobacteraceae > Calorimonas > Calorimonas adulescens. The sequence continues at coordinate 108,124 of NZ_VTPS01000009.1, forward strand.
CGATATAATTGGCAATCGTACCAGGGTTAAAATAGTGAAAAATAAAGTTGCACCACCCTTCAAGCAGGCTGAATTCGACATAATTTATGGTGAAGGAATATCCAAAGAGGGCAGTATACTTGACATGGCGGTTGATCTAAACATTGTAACAAAAAGTGGTTCGTGGTTTTCTTACAAAAACAACAAGATAGGACAAGGTAGAGAAAATGCCAAACAATATTTAAAAGAAAACAAAGAGGTTGCAAAAGAAATAGAAAATCAGATAAAAGAAAATTTTAATATTGCATTTAATGCTATCAAATCAGCCAGTGACAATGAAATTAATGAAGTAGATGAATAATGAGCAATTAGGTGGCATCTTATGAATTACGAAGTGCTAAATTATGCTTTAAATTACTTAAAAACACCCCATACGAGGTATGAACTTGAAACTAAATTAAAGGGCAAAAAATATGAAGGAAATGATATTAGCGAAGTAATAGATTATTTAACAGTTCTGGGTTATATTGATGACGAAAAATATACTGAGCTATATATCGATTATTACTTATCTGTTAAAGGTGACAGTAAAAAAATGGTATTTTCAAAGCTCATAAAAAAAGGGGTAGATAAAAGTATTATTTCTAAGATTCTTGAGGAATATGCTGAATACAGTGAGGTAGATGCTGTTTTAAAAATAATAGGTAAGAAATTTAAATCAGTTGATCTTAGTGATAAGGTAAAACTTATGAAAATTAAAAAATATTTAATAAATAAAGGCTTTTCTATACAGGCCATAGATGAGTCTATTAAGAAGTTAATATGATTTTTATAAGTGTCAATGAAAGAGGTTGATATATTACTTGACACTTTATTTTTTTAGTAATAGAATTAATTTAGATGTAGTTTATTTTGGCATGAAGGAGGTGGCAAGGATAATATTATATATATATTTAATCATTGCAGTAATTGTAGCTTTTTGTGTTGGATATTTTATAAGAAAATATACTGCTGAGTCAAAAATAAAAAGTGCAGAAGATGAGGCCAAAAGGCTGATTATTGAAGCTGAAAAGAAAGCTGAAACAACTAAAAGGGAAATGCTTTTAGAAGCTAAGGATGAGGTTCACCGCCTTAGAGTGGAATTAGATAAAGAGATTAAAGACAGGAGAAATGAACTTCAAAGGCTTGAAAGAAGACTTTTACAGCGCGAAGAACTGCTTGATAAAAAGGAAGAGAGTTTAAATCAAAGAGATGAAAGCTTAAATAAAAAGAAAAATGAAATCCAAAAAATAGAAGAGAGGATTACATCTCTTTATAATGAAAAACTGGCCGAGTTAGAGAGAATTGCAGGTATGACAGCAGAGCAGGCAAAAGAACAGTTGCTAAATGAAATTCAAGAGGACGTTAAAAGAGAAGCGGCCGCTATGATTAAAGAAGTAGAAAATAATGCTAAAGAAGAAGCTGAGAAAAAAGCAAGGGAAATTATTGCCTCTGCTATTCAAAGGTGTGCGGTAGATCAGGCAGCTGAGACTACAGTTTCCGTTGTCTCTTTACCGAATGATGAAATGAAAGGTCGTATTATTGGAAGAGAGGGAAGAAATATCCGTACTCTTGAGACATTGACAGGCGTTGACCTTATTATTGATGATACACCTGAAGCTGTTATATTATCTGGATTTGATCCAATTCGTCGAGAAATTGCAAGAATAGCATTGGAAAAACTCATAAGTGATGGACGTATCCACCCTGCAAGAATTGAAGAAATGGTTGAAAAAGCCCGTAAAGAGATGGAGAATAAAATAAGGGAAGAAGGAGAACAGGCCGCAATAGAGACTGGTGTGCATGGACTGCATCCAGAACTTATCAAGATGTTAGGTCGTTTGAAATACAGGACCAGTTATGGGCAAAATGTATTAAAGCATTCTATAGAGGTTGCTCAGTTAGCAGGCCTAATGGCAGCTGAGCTGGGGGCAGATGTAAATCTGGCTAAACGGGCAGGGCTCTTGCACGATATAGGTAAGGCTATTGACCAGGAAATGGAGGGGTCTCATATAGCTATAAGCACAGAGCTTGCCAGAACTTATCGGGAATCACCTGGTGTCATCCATGCAATTGAGGCTCATCATAATGATGTAGAGCCAAAAACGGTTGAGGCAGTTCTTGTTCAAGCAGCGGATGCTATTTCTGCAGCCAGGCCTGGTGCTCGAAAAGAAACGCTGGAAGCATATATTAAACGGCTTGAAAAATTAGAGGGGATAGCAAATTCATTTGAAGGTGTGGAAAAATCTTATGCTATTCAAGCAGGAAGAGAGATACGTATAATAGTAAAGCCTGAAGAGGTAGATGACCTTACTACCGTACAACTGGCGCGTGATATTGTAAAAAGGATTGAAAAAGAACTAGAGTATCCTGGTCAGATAAAGGTAAATGTTATTAGAGAAACTCGAGCTATAGAATATGCTAAATAAATAAAAAATAAAAGGGGCTGTTGCACAATGGACTAAATAGTTCATTGTGCAACAGCGCTTTTTTTTATTGCGTAAAAGCAAATACGGGTACCGAAGTACCCGTATAAGCTG